>DCHW01000028.1 GCA_002314935.1 Clostridiales bacterium UBA1742
AAATTAAATCTTGAGCCTGCCTCCGTGGCAAGCGGATTAACTTAGAGATTACATATGGGTAAATTTTTCGCTAATAAAATAACGATATTTTACAGTGAAATTTCGCAAAATCATTGACAATCTAATGTGTCTTATTTTTAAACTTTCAATTGTAAATCTATTTTTTTTATGCTATAATTGTTTAGACTTTATTTTAAAAGGAGTGTTTATAATGAAACTTGCTTCAGATAGTGAAACTTTAGCAGAAAAAAAAGCATTAATTTTATATGTTTTACAAAAGGTTAATGAACCTATTTCTAATGATGCCCTTTTAAAATTAATTATATCAATTGATAATATGAATTATTTTTATTTTCAACAATTTTTATTAGATTTATTAGAAAATAACTATATTATAAAAAATGAAAATACCTTATATGAATTAACCGAAGAAGGTCAAAAAGCTTTAGAACTTGTTAAAGACTTAATTCCAGGTATTACAACTTTTAAAGTTGACAACACCTTTAAAGAAAAACTAGGAGAAATTCAAAACGAAGTTGCTATAACAACAGATTACATTCCACTTAGTCAAGATCAATATAATGTAGAATGCAAAATAACAGAAAACAATCAAACACTATTTAAAATAGAACTTTATGCTGGTTCTCATGAACAAGCAAAAAAAATTGCTGATAATTGGAAAAAAAATGCTGAAGAAATTTATCCAGAAATATTAAATATAATAACAAAACAAGCTGAAAATTAATAATTTCAGCTTGTTTTTTATATACTATAATTATTTTATTTTTAATTTAGCTTTTGTCTTACATATTCGTAAAGTACAACTCCAGTTGCAACTGCAGCATTTAAACTTTCTGTTTTCCCAAGCATTGGTATTTTTATTCTCCCCGTTGCCGCTTCTTGTACATCTTTAGATACTCCATTTGCTTCATTTCCAATTATTACAGCACTTCTTTTATAATTTATATTATATATACTTTCACTATTTTCTAATGAAGTTGCATATACATTAAACTTATGTTTTTTTAACTCCTTAATAGTTTCAATCAAATTATCTTTTTCTATTATATTTACTCTAAAAATTGCTCCCATTGTAGAACGCACTACTTTAGGATTATAAGCATCAGCAGTTTTTTTAGAAACTATAACTTGAGTTAAATTGCAACTGTCTATTGTTCTTAAAATTGTACCTAAATTTCCTGGATCCTGTATACCATCTAATATAACAATCATATCTTCCTTATAATCTATTTCATTAGATTTTTGATTTTTATTTACTATTGCCAAAATTCCTTGTGGTGTTTCTACATCTGAAATTGTGTTAAAAACTTTTTCATCAACATATATACAGTTTAAACTTGCAATATTGTATAGCAACTCTTTTTCAATATCATCAGCATTCATAAAACCATCACATATAAATACACTTTTTATATCAGCTTTTTCCTGTAATGCTTCTTTAATTAAATTTATTCCCTCTATTACATATTCTCCATATTGTTCTCTATATTTTTTTTCTTTAAGTTTCTTTATATGTTTAATATTTTCATTATCTTTACTTGTTATTAACATTTAAAAACTCCTTTATCTCTTCTAAAATATTATTGTCATTTATTTTATATGTTATGTATGGTATTTTACCAGGTGAAAATTTCACCCTATCTTTATATTTTTTTATAATACTATCTATATCTATTTCAAAATGTTCCGGCTCAAAATTAAATACAATACTATTTTGCTTTTGTAATATTTTTATAATTCCATTTTCCTTACATAATTGTTTTATTTTAGCTATTTCAAATAAATTATTAACTTCTTTTGGTATTTTACCAAATCTATCTTCCATATCCAAAATAACATTATTAATGTCTTCGTCATTTCTACATAAAGCAATATTTTGATATGCTTCTATTTTTTGACTATTATTTTCTATATAACTTTCTGGAATAAAACTAGATACATTTAAATCAATTGTTACATCTATTTCTTCTTCAACTGTTACACCTTTTAATTCTTTTACTACTTCATCTAATAATTTACAATATGTATCATATCCAACTTGATCCATATGTCCATGTTGCATTTCTCCTACTAAAGATCCAGCACCTCTTATTTCTAAATCTCTCATTGCAATTTTAAAACCAGACCCAAATTCAGTAAATTCTTTAATTGCTTTTAATCTCTTTTCTGCGACTTCAGTAATTAGTTTGTTTCTTTTATATGTTATATATGCATATGCTTGTTTATCTGCTCTTCCAACTCTACCCCTAATTTGATAAAGTTGAGCAAGTCCAAGTCTATCTGCATTTTCTACAATTATAGTATTTGCATTTGGAATATCAATTCCAGATTCTAATATAGTTGTACAAATTAGAACATTAGATTTTTTATTCACAAAATCTATCATTATATCTTCAAGCTCTTTACCAGTCATTTTACCATGTGCATACGAAACCTTAGCCTCTGGCACAAGTAAAGATATATCATTTGCTTTTTTTACAATTGTTTCTACTTTGTTATATAGATAAAATACTTGCCCTCCACGCTCTAATTCTTTTGTTATTGCTTCTTTTATAACCTCATCATCATATTCTAATACATAGGTTTGAACTGGCCTTCTATTTTGAGGTGGTTCATAAAGGCAAGACATATCTCTAATTCCCACAATTGACATATGAAGTGTTCTTGGAATTGGAGTTGCTGTCATGCACAATACATCAACATTATTTTTTAATTGTTTTATCTTTTCTTTATCTTTTACTCCAAATCTGTGTTCCTCATCAATTATTAATAAACCTAAATTTTTAAATTCAACATCTTTACTTAATAATCTATGTGTTCCAATTACAATATCTATTTCACCAAGCTTTAATTTTTTTACAATATCTTCTTGTTCCTTCTTTGTTCTAAATCTATTTAGTACTGCTATTTTAATTGGAAATTCATTCATTCTTTCTTTAAAAGCTTCATACTGTTGGTTTGCAAGTATTGTAGTTGGTACTAAATAACATACCTGTTTTTGATCCATACAAGCTTTAAATGCTGCTCTTATTGCAACTTCAGTTTTGCCATATCCAACATCCCCACATAAAAGTCTATCCATTGGCTTGGCTTTTTCCATATCTTTTTTTACATCTTCAATTGCTTTTAATTGATCATCTGTTTCTTGAAATTCAAAATTTGCCTCAAATTCTTTTTGCCATTCTGTATCTTTAGAAAATGCAAAACCATTTATTTTATCTCTTTTTGCATAAAGTTCTATTAAATCTCTTGCTACTTCTCTTAAATTTGATTTAACTCTTTGTTTTGTATTTTCCCATTCTTTACTGCCAAGTTTATTTATCTTTGGTGCTCTTTCTCCAGCACCAATAAATTTTCTAATATTATCTAGACTATTTGTAGGAACATATAAAACTCCATCATCTTTATATTTTATTTTTATATAATCTTTAGTAATACCATCTGCTTTAATAGTATTTACGCCAACAAATTGTCCTATACCATTTGTTTTATGAACAATATAATCTCCTATTTTTAAATCAGAAAAAATTACAGTTTCACCTTGTTTAAATTCAGCTGTTAGTCTTTTTCTTTTTCTAGGTGTACTAAAAATTTCTTTTACAGCAATTACTAGTAAATTAAAATCATAACATTCAAATCCTGTAGATAAATTTCCATCTGAAATTACTATATTTTTACTACTTAAAATATCTTCTCCAATGTTTTCATTTAATGTTTTTATTACATTTTTCTTGTTTTCTTTATTGCCACATAAAATTACTATTGTTTTTTTATCTTTAATTCCTTGTTGTAATTCCTTAAACAATAAATCCATTGAACTACGAAAAAAGTTGACCTCCCTATAGCTAAAGCTATATCCGTTTCTTTTTGCATGCATACTTTGTTTATCAACAAAACCTATATCTTGTTTTTCTAAATATATAGTTTGTAAGTTTTTAATTGAATCCATAAATTCAATATAATTATCCAATATTGTTAAAGCATCAGGAATTATCCTTTTCTTTTCTATTAAAGATTCTATAAGCATTTCATTATCTTTTAATACATTCTCTGACCTTGCTTTAATTTTATTAATTTCATCTAAAAAAATAAGATAATCATCTTTTAGATAATCAATTAATGTTGCTGAATTTTTATAAAAACTATTAAAATATTTATCAACCTTGCTTAAATATTCCCCTTCTTTTAATAGCTCTATGTCAGAACTTATTATATTTTCATCATTATTTTCTAATATATTTTCTATAATTTTATCAATTGAATCTGTTAAAACAAATTCAGTTGCAGGATTTATTTTTATTTTTTCTAATTTTTCTATAGATCTTTGAGAAGTTATATCAAATTTTCTTATTGAATCTATTTCATCTCCCCAAAGTTCTATTCTTATTCCTTGTTTGTCAGATATTGCAATATCAAGTATTCCACCCCTTATGCTATATGTGTTTACACTTTCTACAATATCATTTCTTTCATATCCTAAATTTATTAGCTTTTGTTTTATTTCATCAAGATTAATACTTTTTCCTTGTTCAAATTCTAATAAGTTTTTATACAAATCATTTTTAGAAACTATTTTTTGTGTAACCGCTTCTATTGTTGTAACTACTATTTTTGCCTTTTTACTATTTATATTATTCAAACATTTTATTCTCTCAAAAGCAATATCGCTATTTTCAGCAATATAATCATACACCATAATTTCTCTTTTGGGAAAATAAAAAACATTATCTGTAAAATATTTTAAATCTTCTACTATTTTTTTAGCCTGTAGTTCATTGTATGTCACTATACATATTGGTTTTTCAGTATAAAAATGTGTAGAATATGCAAAATGAACTTTTGCAACATCAGTAAGCCCAGATAACATAACTGGACTTATTTTATTTTTTATATCATCAATATAACTATTGAACTTTTTATAATTAGGTAATACCTTTACAATATCGTTCATACAATACCTTTCATTTTTATTTTGGAAACGGTAATAATTATATCACACTTTTTATATTAACGCCAGTATTTTGCTAGCAATAAGTATCAGTTTTTTTGTATTTTTCATATAATGTATTAACACATTAAAAGGAGGTTATTTATGCGGTTTTGTTGGCTTTAGCAATTTTAGTAAAGATATTTCTACAAATCATAATATAGAAACTTTACAAAATTTAACTAGTACTTTAACTCATCCCAATTTAGATAAAGAAGATTTTTATTATAGTTCTCATGTTAATCTAGGTCGTAGAAAAAATTTTTTAGATAAAACAGAAACTCCTATGAGTTTTAAATTTAACAATACTACATACACAATTGTATATAATGGTAAATTATATAATTCAAAAGATATTAGAAATGATTTAATTAATAAAGGATTAAAATTTGATGGATTTACAGATGAAGAAATAGTTTTAAAGGCATTCATACATTATGGTCATACCATTTTTAAAAATTTTAATGGCGTATTTAGTTTTGCAATTTATGACCCAAATAAAAAAGAACTTATTTTATGTAGAGATCATTTTGGAATCAAACCTTTATATTACACTATTTTAAATAATACTTTAGTTTTTTCAACTGAAATAAAATCTATACTAAAATACCCAGGTGTAGAAACAAAAATAGATAAAAATAGTATCTGTGAGCTATTTGGTATTGGACCTGCTCATACTCCTGGTACTTCAGTATTTAAGAATATTTATGAAATTAAGCCTGCTCATTATGCAATTTTTAATCAATATGGTTTTAATTCTTATATGTATTGGAAATTAGAATCTCATGAACATAAAGATAATTTTGAAACAACATGTAATAATGTAAAAAATATTTTAGAAGATTCAATCCAGAAACAACTAGTATCAGATACTTCTATATGTGCCATGTTATCTGGTGGATTAGATTCAAGCATTATTGTTGCATATGCAAGTAAATATTTAGAAAAAGAAAATTTACCTAAATTAAAAACTTTATCTGTAGATTATGTTGATAACGATAAAAATTTTATACAAAGTGATTTTCAACCAAATTCAGATAACTATTATATTGACATTGTAAAAAATAAATTTAACACAAATCATACAGCTATTTTATTAGACACACCTGACCTTGCCCACTCATTAAAAGAAGCTATGTGTGCCAGAGATTATCCTGGTATGGCAGATGTAGATTCATCTATGTTATTATTCTGTAATAAAATAAAAGACTATTCATCTGTTGCATTATCTGGCGAATGTTCTGATGAGATTTTTGCAGGATATCCTTGGTTTTTTAGAGATGATGCATTAAATAGCAAAACATTTCCATGGTCTATAGCTATTTTAGAACGTCAAAATTTATTGAATTCCGAAATATCTAAAAATATAGATTTAAAAAATTATATTGATTTTAGGTATTCTGAAAGTATCAATAATGTAGAATTCTACGATTCAGATACTGAAAATACAAAACAAAAAAGAATTATTTCATATCTTACAATAAACTGGTTTATGCAAACATTACTTGATAGAGCAGATAAAATGAGCCTTCAAAGTGGATTAGAATTAAGAGTTCCATTTTGTGACTATAGATTAGTTCAATATATGTGGAATGTACCTTGGGAATTTAAAGCATATAAAGGAAGAGAAAAAGGACTTTTAAGACATATTGTAAAAGATTTATTACCTGATGAAATTGTAAATAGAAAAAAAAGTCCATATCCTAAAACACATAATCCAACATATCTATATACAGTAAAAAATATGCTTACTGAAATAATAAATAACAATAATTCACCTATTAATTATTTATTAAATAAAGAATATATTTTAAATATTTTAGATACAAATGGTAAATCTTTTGTAAGGCCATGGTTTGGTCAATTAATGACAGGTCCACAATTAATGGCATATCTTTGTCAAGTAAATATGTGGCTTGAAATCTATAATCCAACTATCCAAATATAAGACGTCATATTTGACGTCTTATTAGCTTTTAAATCCTTTTCCGAAAACTTCTCTAGCATTTGAAATTATAACAAAAGCATTATTATCTATATGTTTTATAATTTTTCTTATTTCTCCAATTTCCCTTCTAGATGCTACACACATTAATACATTTTTTTCAGTTTTCTTATATGTTCCCATTCCATAAAGAAGAGTACTTCCCCTTTTAATTTCTAAACTTATATTTTGGGATATTTCCTCATGTTTATCTGAAATAATATACATTATTTTTGCAAAATTTATTCCTTCAAAAAATATATCTAAAATCTTTCCCATAATATAAATAGTAATTGCAGAATATAATCCAATTTCTAATCTTCTAAAAAATATTACATTTAAAATAATAATTAATGTATCTACTATAACAATTAAACTACTAGACTTTACTTCGGGTTTATATTTTTTTATAATACTTGCTAAAAGATCTGTTCCTCCTGTTGATGCATTAGCCTTTAAAACAATTGCAGTACCTATTCCAACTAATATACCACCATAAATACAAGCTAAAAATCTATCATTTGTAAGTGGTTCTATTTTTTCAAATATATTTAAAAAAAATGACAATAAAGCAGTCCCTGTTATAGTATTTATTACAAACTTTCTACCATTTTTCAATAATGCAATTATAAACAAAGGAATATTCAAAATTAATACAATTGTACCAACAGGTATTTTAATTAAGTAATATAGTATTGTTGCAATTCCAGAAAACCCACCAGATGATAACTGATTTGGCAATAAAAATAAAGAAACTCCTACTGCTAAAATTGCTGTTCCAAATATTATTTGTATTATTCTTAATATGAATTTTCTTATTTTAACTATGTTTCTTTTTTCTTTAAATCTCATAAAAAAACACCCATAAATATTATGAGTGCTTTTTTATAAGTTTATTCATTAAAAAAATCTGTATATGTTTTTATAATTTCAATTTCAAATTTTCCAGGTTTTATATTATTATCTTGCTTTACTTTTGTTTTAACATCATATGTTTCCATTAGTTTGTTTATATTTTCCTTTTTATGTCCAATAACATTATTCACATTTTCTGGATTTACCTTTATTTGAATTTCTTTAACTTTTATATTAAATTGTTTAATTTTATTTAATATTGTATCATACCAAATACTATCTTCTACAAGTTGTCCAAATGCTTCATGATATGGACCTGCAACTACTTCACTTTCCTTTTTTGCAGGATCAGAAATACTTTCAGTATTTTGAAGTCCCATTCTTATTACAGTAATATTCTTACTTGTAAAATAATAATAAACATCTTTGCATCTTTCAACTGCTTGCTGTACAGTTAATGCTTCATATTCTCCATTTAAATATTCTTTTTCTAATTTTGTTCCCTTTATTACAAGTACTGGATAAATCCTAATAATTTTAGGTTTTAATTTGGCCAAATCCTTAGCTGTATTCATTTCGTCAATTCTTGTACTTTCGGGAAGTCCTACCATCATTTGATGACCTAAAACAAATTTATATTTTCTAATTAACTTAGAAGCTTTTTTTACATCTTCAAAAGTATGACCTCTCTTACATTTTTTTAATATATAATCATTTGAAGATTGAACACCTAATTCTATAGTTTTTACACCATATTTTTTTAATAATTTAAGTCTTTCTTTATCTATATAATCTGGTCTCGTAGAAACTCTTATAGAATCAACTTTTTTTTCTTTTACATACTCATAAGCAACCTCTAACAAACTCTCTTGTGTTTCCATATCTATTCCTGTAAAACTACCACCAAAAAAAGCTATTTCTGTTTGCAAATTTTTTTCTTTAAATCCTTTTAAATAATTTTCAATTATATCTTTAACATCCTTTGGAGTTACTTGTTTAGTTTGTCCACTTATACTTTTTTGATTACAAAAAGTACAATCATTTGGGCATCCTAAATGTGGCACAAAAATTGGTATTATATATTGTTCACTCATTTTATTCCTCCTATTTTAATAAAGCTAATGCTTTATTTGCAGCTTCCATTTCTGCAGATTTTTTTGTTTTTCCTTGTCCCTCTGCAAGTTTTTTTCCATCACATTTTACTTCTACTGTAAATATTTTATCATGATCAGGTCCTGACTCAGTTAATACATTATATTCTATTTTTACATTTCCATGTATTTGTAACTTTTCTTGCAAAACAGTTTTATAGTCCTTTATTCCAACATTTTCACTTGCAATTTCTATTTTTTCTTTCAAATTATCTATTATAAATTTTTCAGCATGTCCAATATTAGAATCTAAAAATATTGCTGCAATAACAGCTTCTACACTATCTGCAAGTATTGCCGTCCTTTTGTTATCTCTACAGTTTAGTTCACTCTTTCCTAAATACAAGAAATCACTAAAATTATGCTTTACAGCCACTTCATATAAGCTTTTTTCACATACTACAGTTGCTCTAACTTTAGTCATTTCTCCCTCTTTTAAATTTTTATAATTATTAAACAAATAATTACTACTTACAAATTCTAAAATACTATCACCTAAAAACTCTAATTTTTCATTACTTTCTATTTTTCTTTCATTTGCATAAGATGTATGTGTTAATGCAGTTTTTAATAATTCTTTATTTGTAAAATTATAACCAATATTTTTTTCAAAATCTTCTAGTTTCATTTTTCACCTTCTTTCAAGTTTTAATGTTTTTAAATTAATGATAAACTTACCAATTATTACATTCTATTGTGAAGAACTCTTTTTATTTCATCATAAATTCGTTCTTCTACATTTGGTATATCTATTTTTTTAGCATTTTCTCCCATTTTCTTTAATGTAGCTTTATCTTTTAATAACACATTAATCATCTGTGATAATGCTTCCCAATTTAAATCTTTATCTAATATAATTTTGGCAGCACCAACATTTTCTAAAACCTTTGCATTATATTCTTGATGATTTTCTGTTGCAAATGGAAATGGAATAAATATTGCGGGCTTTCCAATTTTAGCAATTTCTGTTATAGTCATTGCCCCACTTCTAGATATAATTATATCAGAAATTCTCATTACTTCTTCCATATTATATATATATGGTATTATTTTAAAATTTTCTATTTTTGTTATATCAATTTCTTCTTTTTCTAGCTCTTTTTTGATTATATCATACTGTTTAGGCCCGAGAAGCCCAAATTATTTGATAATTATAATGTGGTCCTGCTTTTATTGCATCAATAAAAGTCTTATTTATTGATTTGGCTCCTTGACTGCCTCCAAATACAAGTATTGTTGGTAAATCTAATTCTAATTCCAACTTAAATTTTATCTTATTTAATTCTTCGTTTGTTAAATTTTTTCCTGTTATTTTAGTAGGTGTTCCTGTTACAACAATATTTTTGGCCTTAGAAATTCTTTTTTTAGCATCCTCAAATCCTAACAATACAGTATCTACTTTTGGTGCCAATGCTTTAACTGCAATTCCTGGAAAAGCATTACTTTCATGTAATATTGTTGGTATTTTATATTTTTTTGCAGCTAATATTGTTGGCCCACAAATAAATCCACCAGTACCAATTACAACATCTGGTCTAAAATTTTTTACAATTTTTTTAGTTTTTCCAAATCCTTTAAGTGTTTTACACAAATTCTTAATATTCGAAAAATTTAATTTTCTATTTAAACCATAAGCTTCTATTGTTTTTAATTTAAACCCTGCTCTCGGAACCAAATCATTTTCTATTCCCCTTGTTGTACCTATAAACATTATGTCTGAATCTGGATTCTCTTTTTTTATTTTATTTGCAATTGCAATTCCCGGATTTATATGTCCTCCAGTTTGAGCAGCAGCAATAATAACTTTCATTTTTCCTCCTATAAAATCTTAAATTTTTTGGATATGTCTTGAAATATTTAATAATATACCTACAGACCAAAGCAATATAATAAGTGAGGTTCCTCCATAACTGAAAAATGGTAATGCCATACCTGTTACAGGCATTGAAGATGTTACAACTGCTATATTAATAATTGCTTGTAATCCAATTAGTGAAGTTATTCCAACAGCTAATAAACTTCCAAACATATCTGGTGCCTTCATTGCAATAATTATACCTCTCCATATAAATATAGCAAATAAAATTATAACTGCCATACATCCAACAAACCCTAATTCTTCAGCTAAAACTGCAAATATAAAATCATTATGTGGTTCTGATATATATAAATATTTTTGTTTACTATTTCCGAAGCCCAACTCCAAAAAGTCCACCAGATCCAATTGCATATAAACTTTGAATTATTTGCCAACCTGACCCCTGTGCATCAGCCCAAGGATTTAAAAAAGCTGTTATTCTAGTTAATCTAAAACTTCCTTTATCAAAATATTTTGCAAGTACATACATGCCTCCAATTAGCCCTGTTCCACCTAAGGTTCCACATGTTGCAAAATAAGAAAATCTTGAACCTGCAATTAACATCATAATAGAAACAACTGCAATAATTATGATTGATGCACTAAAATGTGATTGTACAACTAATAATATAATTACTGCAATTCCAGCATAAATTAATGGTTTAACAAATCCCTTACCTAATTTTCTTAAATCATCTTTATGTTTTGTAAGATATTCTGCATAGAATATTATTAATCCCATTTTAGTTAATTCTGATGGTTGAAAAGATGAAACCAAAGGTAAATTAATCCATCTTTTAGCACCATTTACCGTTCTTCCAAGACCTGGTACCAAAACCAATAATAATACCACAATTGATATAAAATAAGAAATTTTATAAAAATTCTTGTATTTTCTATAATCTATTTTAGAAATTACTAACATACCTATTATGCCAATTACAGCACTAAAAGCTTGTTTTCTAACATATGTATAACTACTTCCAGTTATTGCAAGTGAAGATGGTGAACTAGCAGACAATACCATAGTTATTCCTAAAGCTAATAATAGTAATACTGTTACACATAATCCAAAATCAAATGAATTAATTTTTTCTTTGTTTTTACGTTTCAAACTTATTTCCCCCAAGTTTTATACTATATTGAATATAAGGCCACAACACAAAGTATTAGTGTAATTAAACAAAATATTGATACAACCTTATTTTCTTTCCACCCAGATAATTCAAAATGATGATGCAAAGGTGCCATTTTAAATAGTCTTTTTCCTCCCGTTATTTTAAAGAAAACTACTTGTAAAACAACAGATAACGTTTCTATTACAGGAATAAATGCAATTATTAATAATATTATTGGCATTTTTATATACAATGCAATAGCAGAAATTACTCCTCCTAATAATAAAGACCCAGTATCTCCCATAAAAACCTTTGCCGTATTTAAATTAAATATTAAAAATCCCAAACATGCACCAACTATTATGCTTCCAAAAACTACTATTTCCTTTATATCTAAAATTATTGCTATTACAGTTAAACACGTCGTTATAATTGCAGAAACTGATGCACTTAATCCGTCTATTCCATCTGTTAAGTTCACTGCATTTGTTGTTGCTAACATTACAAAAATTACAAAAGGTATATACAATATCATTGGTAATGTTATATAGCTTTTTAAAAATGGTATAAATGTTTCTGTTCCTAAATTAATTCCACTTGTTACATACAATGTATATGTAACTGAAATAATTAACAAACCAAGCATTTTATATGCTGGTTTTAATCCTTTTGTATCTCTTAAAATTAATTTTTTGTAATCATCTATAAATCCAATAATACCAAAACCTATTGTAATAAATAGTAATGGTACAATATTTCTTGCAACTTCAGGCTCCTTATTCCAATAATAAATACATCCCCCTATAGTTCCGATAATGATTCCCATTGCAATTATAATACCACCCATAGTTGGAGTTCCCTGTTTTTTAAGATGTGACTCTGGTCCATCATCTCTTTCCATTTGCCCAACTTTCAATTTTTTTAATATTGGTATTACAAATATTGATATAAGTACTGTTGCTATAAATGATACAAATAATATTCTTGCTTGGAAATACAAGTTTCTTCCCCCTTATTATTTTTGTATATTTACTATCCAATTATTTTTCTTACTATTTTTCTTTCATCAAATGAAATTTTTTCTCCATTTATTTCTTGGTATGTTTCATGTCCTTTTCCTGCTAATACAATAATATCATTTTTAGTTGCCATATCTATTGCTTTTTTTATAGCATCTTTTCTATCTACTATTACAGTATATTTTCCATTAGTTTTTTTCATACCATTTTCTATTTCTTTTACAATGTCTTCTGGTTTTTCTGTTCTTGGATTATCTGAAGTAATTATTGTAAAATCAGCTATACTTCCAGAAATTTCACCCATTATTGGTCTTTTACCAGAATCTCTATCTCCACCACAACCAAATACAGAAATAACGTTTCCTCTTGTATAAGTTTTTACTGCAGACAAAATGTTTTTTAGGCTTTCTGGTGAATGTGCATAATCTATCATTATTGTTAATCCCTTTTTGTTCTCAACTAGTTCACTTCTTCCAGGAACCTTTACTTCTAACAAAGCTTCTTTTATTTTCTCAGTAGTTACTCCAAACTTAGAAGCTACGCTTATTGCAGCTAATGAATTATACACACTAAATCTACCAGGTATATCTGTTTTTACTCTTTCATTTCTATTATTTATTTTTACTTTAAAATCAACACTAGCATTAGTTACAGTTATATCTTTTGCCAACAAATCAGTTGTATTATCTATTCCATAAGTTTTTATTTCACAATTTGTTGCTAATTTTTTTACCTTATTTACTTTAAAGTCATCAGCATTTATAAATCCGTATTTACACATATCAAATAATTTTAATTTAGAATTAAAATAATCCTCCATGTCTGGATGTTCTTTTGGACTTATATGATCTTCAGAAAAGTTTGTAAACACTCCTATATTAAAATTGCATCCTTCCACTCTATGTAATTTTAAACTTTGAGATGATACCTCCATTATAACAGTATCTACTTTTTCTTCTACCATTTCACTAAATATTTTTTGTAATTCTAAACTTTCTGGAGTTGTTCTTGAACTTTCTCCAAGGCATTTATCTCCTATATAATTTGCAACAGTTCCAATTAATCCAACTTTTTGTCCATGTTTTTCCAAAATAGATTTTAACATAAAACTTGTAGTTGTTTTCCCCTTAGTTCCTGTTATTCCAATTAATTTAAATTTTGATGATGGATTTCCATAAAAATTAGATGCAATTTTTGCCATGGCACTTCTAGTATTTGGTGCAACAATGACAGTTAAGCTTGTTGTAATTCTTGCTTTTTTAGTTTCTTCCAAGTCATCAACTAAAATTGCTTTTGCCCCATTTTCTATAGCACTATTAATAAATTTATGTCCATCTTGTTCAAATCCCTTTATAGCAATAAACAATCCACCTTTTTCAACAGTTCTAGAATCATGAGTTATACTTGTTATATCTAAATCTAAATTTCCTGTAGCTCTTAAACCTTCAATTCCTACTAATAATTTTTTTAGTTCCATTTTTTCTCCTTAATAGTGAAATTCACTTAAGTCAATAAATTTATTATCAAACATTACTTAACATTCAATAATCTACTTGTATTATATATTTTTTTTTATCATTTGTATAGTAAATTTAAAAATTTTATTAATTATTTTAATAATACCTTTGAATTAGAATTTATCTGTATTCCGTTTTTTGGTATTTGCTCAACAACTATACTTTCTAACTCTATATTTTCATCTATTTGCACTTCTAATCCCAATTCATTTAAAATTTTTTTGGCTTCTGTAAATGTTAATCCTTCTATATTTGGAACCTCTATAGTTTCTGTAATATCATTATTTTCTCTTTTTACTTCTAAATAAGGTAGCACTTCACTTAACACTTGAGATGCTATTGGAGCTGCAACACCTCCTCCTTGTATTATGAGCCGTTTATTGCAGTTAAAATAGCTTTAAAAATAATTTAACAAAACTGCTAAATTTCAATGGTTACAGGCTAAATTCTATCTCTATTTTTAGATTAGAATAAACCTCTATTCTATTTATAATTTCTTTTAAAAATTCATTTGTAATTTCTTTTCCGTCTTTAAAATCTTGTATGATTTTTCTTAACTTTTTTTCATCTAATTTATTTGTAGAAGTAGCAGATAGTATTTCAATTTCATTTTGGCATTCTAATATGTTTGCTTTTATTTTTGAATATTCAATTTTAAACTCATCAATACTAATCATATTATCACATTTTTTCTTATATAAAATGCTTTTCTTTCTTTCTAATTTGTCTATTTCATTTTTATAGTATTTTAGTTTATTCATTTCTTCGCTGTTTTCCTTATAATAGTCAATTATTTTATTAGTACTTTCATCAATTTCTAATAATTCAAGTCTTTTTTTAACTTCTTCTATTACTATTTGATTTATATGTTTTTCATTTATTGAAGTTTTATTTTTGCATTTATCTATCTCTTTATAAGCCTTACTACATTTAAAGCTACTGCTATCATATAAATATCTTTTTCTATCTGCTGACTTAAATAATTTATATTGATATTTTCTTTTGCAATGTCCACAATAAACTAAATCTTTTAATAAAAATTCATATTTTGTACCACTTTGTTTTTTCTTGCTAGATTTTATCTCTTGCACCTTATTAAATTGTTCTACACTTATTATGCCATCATGTGTGTTTTCTTTTATAATCCATGTATCTTTATTCTTATTCTTTTTACAAGTCTTTTTTAAATAATCTGTTATGTATTTATTTTCTATTGTATTTCCACAATAAAACGGATTATTCAATATATCATTTATTGTTTCTGGACTCCACTTTTTAGTAGCATTTTTCATTTTCAAATATCTACTTGGATTAATAACTTTTTTACTATTCAAAAATTCTGCAATTTTTCCACTTGTTGTACCATCTATATACATTTCATAAATCTGTTTAATAATTTGTTCAACTTTTTTATCAATTACAACTTTATGCTTATCATTACTATCTAATAAATAACCATAAGGTGTATGTGCTTCAACATATTGTCCAGAATCCCTCATTGCTCTTTTATTAGCTCTTATTTTTTTTGAAATATCAGTAATATAATATTGATTTGCTATTCCACGAAGCATTATTGTATCATCTATTTCATATCTATCTCCACTATCAATAAGTTCAGTTACAGATATAAATCTTACATCATTGTCTGGAAAAAATATTTCTGTGTACCATCCTGTTTTATTTTTATTACGAGTCAATCTACTAATATCTTTGACTATTAACATATTGATAATGCCTCTTGATATATCTACCATCATTCTATCCAGTGCTGGTCTGCTATCTAATATTCCAGAATAACCATTATCAACATATTCTTTAACAATTTTGTATCCATTTTCTATTGCATAATTTGTTGTAATTTCTCGCTGTAGCTCTATACTATTATTATCTTCTATGTGTTCTCTTGATAATCTCAAATAAATTCCTGCTCTATACTCTTTCATAAGTTATACCATATTAAAGACATCATATTTATAATTGATAAATACTTGATTATTATTATCTATTTGAATGTCATATATTATGTCTGATAATATCTCTTTCTTTAACCCTTTCATATTTAATACTTCTTGAACAATATTATTTAATTTACTTTCACTTAAAACAGGTTTGTTCTTTTCCTCATTTTCTATTATTTCTATTTCTTTTTTTATTCTATCTCTTTGAATAGCTTTTTCTTTATAAAACATTTTGTAATCTTCTGTATCTAATATTTCATCTTTATAATCTGCATATAAATTTTTTATTTCCTCTTCTACTTTTTTTAGTTCTTTTTCTAATAAGATTTTATTGTTAATTATTCCATTACATTGTTCTTCATAATTTTGCTTTCTTATCATATCTTTGATTTTTCCTCTATCAATTACTTTACTTATAGAATTATTTATGCTTTCTAATACAATGGTATTTAATACATCTTCATCAAATCCCCTACTGCCCTTAATACATTCTTTACCCTGATACCTTTTCATACCATTTAAACAGCAAATTTTTTTAGATTTTAATTCAGATTTATTATTTCGTTTATATTCCACTTTTAAACTCATTTTTGAGCCACACTCTTTGCATTTTACTAAACCATTTAATTCCCATTCGTGTTTTTTCTTTTTAATTGTTTTATTCATACCTCTCATTCTCTGAACACTATTAAATAATTCTTCTGATATAATTGGCTCGTGTGTATTATAAACAATTTTCCATTCTTCTCTTGGCATACATTTAACTTTTTTAGATTTATAACTTAAATTAATTCTTTTGCCATATTCAAGATGTCCTAAATAAACCTTATTTGAAAGTAATCTTCTTATTGTTTCTTCACGCCAACAATACCTTATTTCTCCATTGTATGTAGCATTATTTGGACTTGGTATTTTATCGTTTTGCAAACCTTTTATTATTTCTGATATACTTTTGCCACTATTGTATTCTTCAAAAATTCTTCTAACTATTCTAGCTTCTGACATATTTATTACTAATTTATGTTTGTCATCTTTACTCTTTTTATATCCATAAGGAGCTAGTGAGCCTAAAAACATTCCTTTTTCTTTTCTCGCCCATACACTAGATTTTATTTTTCTTGATATATCTTTACTATACCAATCATTTATTAATGTTTTAAATTGAATCATATCATTGTTAGAGTTTTTTGTTCCTGTATCTACATTGTCCAAAACTGAAATATATCTAATATTTCTTTCTAGGAAATACATTTCAATAAAGTAGTTTGCTTCAAAGCTATTTCTTGAAAGTCTTGATAAATCTTTTGTTATTATACTATTGACGGCACCATTCTCTATATCTTTAAGCATTCTTTGAAATGCAGGTCTATCAGTATTAAGTCCTGTATATCCATCATCTATATAATAATCAACAATATAAAAATCTTCTCCTAATTCTTCTATCTTTCGTTCTATAATATTTTTTTGACTAACTATACTATCACTTACATCTTTATCACCATCTTCCTGTGACAACCTTAAATAAGCTGCAACTTTATATTTTTCATTCATATCTTAGCACCTCTTTCCATATTAAAGAGGTATATATATTTGATATTTTTATTTTAATTTATATTATTTCGTATTACCATTGTGCGATTTTTATTTTTGCATATTTATTTTTAATTCAATTTTGAGAGTGAATATTTACATAGTAAATTGTATAATCTTTCTTCGTTATTTGGATTTTCTATACATCTAGTTATCACAGTATATTTTTTATCATTAATTTTATATATTTCAATCTTCTCTTTTTCTTGTGCCATAAATATATACACCTCCTAGTTCTCTTTAAAAATATTAGAAATGACTATAATTTATGCCACAGAATTAAATCTTCTCCAATTTATTATCTACAAATTCAACTGCATTATCTGGTGAATGTAATCTCATTACATATACAAACATATCTGTAATTTTTTCTTCAGTAAGTGAATTTCCTTCAAAGATAATGTTATTAAAAACTATATAACCATAAGCTATAACCTGTTCTATTGATAAATTCCAATAATTTATTATTTTTTCTATTGATTTTACTTCTAATTTGTCCATTAAATCTTTCCTATTATTATTTTGTATAAGTTCTTTAATTAGTATATCTACTAATTTATCTACCTCTGTATTTGTAGATTTGCCAGTACTAATTACAAAATAAGCTAATGCTTCTTTTGGAGTATATTTTCTATTTATAATTTCTTTTAGTTTTTTCATATTCATATTTCCTCATTCCTTTCAAAAAAGGAAATGAGTTCATATCTTGATCTCATTTCCTTTATTTTTTAAATACCTATTGCAATTGAAATTGCTTTGTTTATTTTTTGCATTGAGTTTTCTTGCAATTTTCCGACTTTTCTTATAAGTCGCCTTTTATCTATTACTCTTATCTGCTCTGTCAATGCTGTAGAATCATATTTTATTCCTTTAAATTTCTTTATCACTATATGTGTTGGCAATTTTACTTTTCTATCAATTTTCTTTGTTAGTGGAACTATAATCACTGTATTTGCAAATTTATTTCCAATATCATTTTGAACTATTATTACTGGTCTTGTTCCTCCTTGTTCACTTCCTACTGCTGTATCTAAATTAGCATAGAAAATATCGCCTCTATAATATTCATTTTCCACTTTTTTTGCCTCCATTTTTATATTGTTCTAAATATTTCATTTGTTCTTTATCTTCTAATTCTCTTTCATAATCTGATTTGCATTTACTTGCACCTAGAAAAATTAAATATGTAATTATAGCAAATACAAACATAATTATAAATATTATCTTTGTCATTTCTTCTACTCCTTAATTGTAAGGGCTACCATATAAATACAGTAGCCCTGCATTCTCTATTCCTTCTTTTTATTCATCAAACGGCAATTAGCTAAAATGCTCCACAGGACTTTCACCTACCTATCAGCGACAGGCTTGTACTCAATGCGTGGGACGGTTTTTTCTCGCTCGTGCTATGACTATACAAGTGTATCATTATACCTATTACCAATCTTCGCCTTATGAGTAGCTATCTCATATTTAAGTTAAGTAGTTTGTAAGGCTACTTATTAACTAGCTCCAGATAATAGGAATGTGTTTAATAAATTTTTATTCAATTTTCAAAGTTCATTTTTTATTGGGAATTTTTTAAGAAAATAATTCCCCCTACTCCTTCCGTGAAAAAGTAGAGGGTTTGTACGAAAAAAATTTTAATTTTTTAGATATTTTTTTAATTTATTTAATATTTTATCTTTTCTGCTTTCTACTGTTGTAAATGGAATACCCTTATTCTCTGCATATTCTCTAATAGTTTTTTGTTCATAATATAATGCTTTAATTAATTCATACTCATCATTAGATAATTTTAATAAAGCCTCTTTTAGTTTTTCTATTTCCATTTTTTGTTCAACCTCTTGTTCTACATTGCAATTTAAATCTGGAATGGTATCTTTATAATTAATATCATCTTCATCTTCTTGGTCATAAGAAAAAACATTTTTATGACTTTCTGCTCTATTTATATATCTTAATCTATTTGCTTCACTCTCAAAAATTTTATATTCACTTTTAGAGACTTCTAATAATATACCTGATAATTTTATAAACTTCTTGCTTCTATATGTAATATATGTTTTTCTTTTATCATTTAATTCCTTATATGTAATTTCTTTATAATGTCCTGTTTTTGTTTTTATAAAACATCTATCATTTTCTTTCATTGTTTTACCTCCACTTAAATTTCAAAATTTTTGAAATTTAAATAAAGGCGGACTATGGCATTTAGGAGTAATAAAAAAGACGCTAGAACATTTTATTAAACGCTCTAACGTCTCAAAAACAAAACAAACAAAAACAATTTTGTTTTCTCTAGGTTTATCTACTATAAAAATAAAATCAATAAATTCAATTTTTTTATTCACAAAAACCACCCCTTTCGGCTATTACCTAATTAGAGTGGAGTTAAAAATTTATATAAAAATTAAAATTATATATTTTTTTACAGTTATTACATTTTTTCTGCTCCTCCTCACACAAAATAAAAGCCCATTATTAATAATTTTTATCTTTTGCTTCCTAATAATGTTATCAGATGTTAAACTCACACATACTAGGCTTTTAAATTGCTGTTATTATACAATGCTTTGCTATTGAAATTTCATTTTTTGCAATATTTTGGAAAATTTTAGAATTTTTTGGAATTTTTTAGAATTTTTTAGAAAAAGTCATTTTTCCCTACAAATTCAACGGAAGTATTGATTTTTTATTAAATATATGATAAGATTATGTTAATTTGTAGAATATTTGAATATTTTAGGAGGAAACATTATGATTGAAATTCTTATTGCAGATGATAATGCTATCCTAGCACAGCAATTATCAAATAATCTAACAAAGGAAAAAGATTTTAAAATACTTAAAATATCTAAAAATGGAAAAGAAGCAATAGAAGATTATCTATCATTAAACCTTGATGTCCTTATACTAGATCTTGATATGCCCATAATGAATGGACTAGAAGTTATAAATTATTTATCTAATTTACCATCTGTCTCGGATAGCAAAGATATTATTGTGCTGTCTGGTTATGATTATTTTCGTTCTGAAATATCAAATACCCAAAAAGTAAAATATGTTTTAAAAAGAAACACAGATAATAATAACCTATTATTTGAATTAATACGAGAAATTAAACAAGACCAAAAATACAAGCCATCTTTTAAAAAAGATGTTGAAAAATTTTTTAATAACTTAAATATGAAATCCTATAATAAAGGAACATTATATTTAAAAACAGCTATGGAAATAGTTTACTATACAAATAATGAATACTTTAATATTAGTAATTTAACACGCGAAATTGCATTACGAAATAATATTCCTTATAATCATAATATTCAATCTAATATGGACAAAACAGTAGATTCTATCTACAAAAAACATTGTAATAAAGAAACTCTAGAAAATATTTTTAAAACAGACTATCAATTATCTACAAAAGAATTTATCGTTCGTTCTATTGATTATATAAATAAAAATTAAAAAAGGCTTCAGTTTGTACTGAAGTCTTCATTTTAGTTTCAAAAACAATTTATATGAATATTTAACAGCATTTACAAATGTATCTTCTAACATTTGGTCTTCTGCAACAATAAAACTATCAATAATATTTTCAAATGTCTCTTTATCTTCTTTTGACAGTTTTGTTACAAATAATTGTTGCTTATCTGCAGAGCAATTAAATAATTCTTTATACTCATTAGTTTGTTTTAATGTTTTTTTGAAAATATTCATTATAAATCTTTCTTAACTCCTTATCTTCCATTGGTTAACCTCACCTCACTTTTAATATTGTGTGTGATGTTAACTCTGTATTAATATGTTGTCAAGTAAAAAAAGATAAATACTAGATTATTTAATCTAATTTATTGTCTAAATTTGATATAAGTTGATATCCTTTTTTTTGATATATAATGTTTTTATCTTTTCTTCTAATTGATTATCTATTTACTATATAAATATTATTCTTGTGTATTAAATATTTATTTTAACAGTTTTAATACATATGATTTGCAAGAAAACATTATTTTCAATCCAACTCTTTATTAACTTGCACAGTTTTTTCTTCTGGTAATGTTTTTACTACTTGAGTTTGTTTTTGAAATCCACTAAGCCTTCTATTTTCTTCTAGATTTGTAAAAGACGTTTCTAAGGCATCTGGTTTAAAGACTCCTTGTTGATTGTCATTATCAATTTCTTCTAATGTTGTTTTTTGCTTCTCATTAAGCTTTGAATTATAGTTTTCATCTAATACTGATGCGTGTGTAATATACCTATACATTTTATCTGTAAATGAAGATTTCCCTAAAGACCATATTGTTGAGCCTATTAATTTTCCTTTAGCCACTAATTCCTCAATTTTTGAAAATAGTCTTTTTTGCTTTTCTTGCATTATTTTAGCTAAATTTTTATTGCCTTCAACATTTTTTTCATAAGCTACATCTTCTTCTGTAACTTCACATGATAATCCAGTTTGTTTAGTTATATCATCTACAGTTTCTTCTAATTGTTCTGGTTCAGTTTCTGTACATAGATGTGCTTCCAAACCAATATTATCTATTATTGTTTGATTTTCATTAAATTTTAGGAATCCGTTTTCGTCGATTGAAATACCTTTTTCTAATAAAGTTTTCTTTATTTCATCATTAACTTTTATTCCTCCATTTTTTCTTATTTCTTCTTGTTTTTGCTGTATTCTATTTACAATATCAATCATAGCTTGTCTTTTTTCTGGAATAACCCAATTCCAATCATTATATGTAAAAGTTGCATTTGGTAACACTGTTCTAGCAACAACAGCCATTTCACATAAATCATCTAAATCAAGATATTTCTGCCATCCAGTTTGACTACGCTCTACAAATCCAGCTTCTTTATATATTGGATGTCCTTCTTTATCTTCATCTATTTGTATCTTTTCTCCATTTTCATCTAATTCATATTCGGTAAAAATATCTTTCTTTTCAGCAGTACCTGGATTATATATTAATTCATTAAAAATATCTACTGCTGATATTTTATCGCCATACTTACTTCCAATTTCAATAACATATTTCATTAAGCTATCTTTAAGTTCTTCTTTACATTCATTTTCTGTTATTTCACCATTTTCTATTTTCTTGCTTAAATAATCATTATATATATTGGGAAAATCAGAATACATCATAAAAGTATTTATTTTTGTATTAATATCGTGCTTTCTAGCAAATTTCATCATTCTATCAATATTCCCAGAACAAAATGTTTTCCCATCTATTGCAACAAAATCCGAATATCTACCACATGTATCCATAGTAATTCTGTTATATTCACTTTTTCCATCTTTATCAAACATATGATTATATAAATTTCTTACATCTTCTGGTTTCATTTCTAAAATTCCAGGCTTTGCTGAAAAATCAGTTTCTTTTAATCCTTTTAAAATTGAAGTATTTAACTTTTCGCAATCTTCTTTAGTCATTCCATAATTTTGTAATTTTTCATATAAAGCACTAGCTACATTACTAGAATTACAAATATCTCTATTAGTATTATTTTTTTCTCCATAAACTTGCATAATTACTTCAGCTACATCTATATTTTTACATACTGATGATATAACATATTTTAAGGCAAAGCCTTCTCTACCATTACTATATCCATTAGCTCTTTCTGCTAATTTTGATATATAATCATTTATACAAATATCTTGCTCTTCTATACTTTCAACATCATCAATTATAGAAAGTAAATCTACTAATTGTTGATTAAGAGTAATTCCTTTGACATTCTCTGCCATAACGTTCCTCCATTAAATATTTTAATACATACTAAAATATGCTAATTTGTCTTTTCTTCATTTTCATGGTATAATTTAAGTACAAATATTCGTCAGTACAGCGAATTAAATTGTACTAACTTTATAAAGGTTATCTATATTATGATAACTTAATAAAGTGTTAGGAGTTCAAATGAAATTGAAAAAGAAAAAGGTTTACAGATTTTCCGACAGCGATACTCCTCTTACAAAGGAACAGTTGTCAACTTACAGTTCTCTTTCCAAATTTTTCGTTTGGGATAATGGCGAAGTTACATATATTCCACCAGAAATGCCTGTGGCTGACCAGTTAAGATACTGTGTTGGTGGAAAGTTTATGTACAAAGACCAGCTCGAAGAGTTGATTTCCTAACAACGAAAAAAAAGAAAACTTATTTCTTTACCTCGTAAGAGGTTTCTTTTTTTATTGATTAATTAATTTTTATAGATTTACATCAACTACTTTAAATGTAAAAACCTTAAGATTTTATTTATTACTTTTTTAAATATTGACTCTTCATATTTAATCATTTTTAAATTTTCATCTTGTTTAATATTATCTTTTATTATAGTTTCTTCTTTTTTCTTAAAGATATTATCTGGATTATATTTTTCTCTCAATTCTTCTTGATATTTATTTTCATTTCTGACTAACTTTTCAATAATATTTTTTTTCTCTGTTTCATCTGCCCAATAATTATATTTAAATACAACTAATGTATCTTTTGTTTCCTCAGAAATATTTTGCTCTTCTAAAGGCTTTGTAATATCAACATCTATAAAATATTTTGAATTGCTATTTTGTTCTATTAAACTTAATAATTGTTTTGGCAGTTTTTCTATATATGATTTAGGAAAGAACTCTAATAAACAATAGATTTGTGAAAAAGTTTGTATATTGGTTTCATTCATTATTTTTCCTCCAATCTCTTATTAACTTGCACAGTTTTTTCATGCGATAATGTTTTTATTACTTGTGTTTGTCGTTGAAATCCACTAAGTCTTCTATTTTCGTCTAAATTTCCGTAAAATGATTCTATTTCATCTGGTTCAAATACTTCTTTTATTGTTTGTACTTGTTCATTATTTTTGGATGGTTCTTCTCTAAATGCTTCTTGAAAAACTTGTAAAAACGATTTTCCTTCTGTTTCTATTATTTCCTGTTTTTCTCTATTGTTAATCAATTCTTGTTTATATTTTTGATATAAACTCATTGGCACTGTTGTCGGTAATCCTCTATAGTCTTCAAATGTATATTCCATAGAATGCTCATTCTTTGGAGAATTATATTTAAAATAATTCTCCATTAATACATAGTATTTCTTGAACTTTTCAAACATTGCTTGTTTTTTTGTTGTGTCTTGTAATATTTGCGATAGTTCTTTCTTACATAAAGAAATAAGCTCTCTTATTATTTTGGTATTATTTATCCTTAATCTTCCATCGCTTTCTAATGGGGTCTTTAATCCTTTCTCAGAATCATCTATATCTCTAGGGAATACTGCCTTTCTTATTTTCCTCCCCGTACTTTTTAGTGTTTGTTCACAATATGAAGGCTCAAATTTTACCACACTAGATAATGCCTTTAAAGAAAATCCATTCTCTTGTATTTTTCTTTTTGTTTCATAAGGCATAGTTTCATATAATGTAGCCATAAATGCATTTAAAGAACTAAATTTTGTTCTATCATTATATGTACCTGCACCATCTTGTCCTAAATCAGCAAATCCAAACCAGTTTTCTAATGAGTTTTTTCCATTATTTGATAAACCTTGCGTCAAAAGTGGTGGCTCTCCAAAAGTTGCCACTGTTTCTGGATGTAATACACTTAATTCATCTAATATTTGTATATAATCTAATAAATTCTCTTCTGAAATATATAATACTGTATTGTCCTTTGCCTCTTCTCCTTTATCTTGAGAACCCTTTATTGCATATGGAATTTTCTTACCTATACACATTTTTATATAATCAGTTAAAAAGCTATCTGTTCTGTCAGATTTTTGAGGTGTATTTATATATATCCTATATGCATTTTTATTTTGTACTCTATATAAATAATCTAGACTTCCTCCCTTTTTATCCATTGCTCCCCATATATCAGTAGAATCAACTAATTGTTGTGGTAATAAAGATATATCCAAATTAGCAGAAAAATCTTCTAAATTACTTAGATTTAAACTATGTATATAATCTAATTGTTCTTCAGTTATTTGTAAATTTGGATTTATTCCCTTTTCATTTAAAAAGACTTCTAAATCAATGCCATTGTATCCTATCGTATCATTCTTAAGTGAAATACATAATGTTCTTAATATATCCATTTTACACATATATCTATGTTCTTTGCTAAATCCATTACTATATGATTGCTTACCAATTTGATCATCTAATTCCCTAGTATCTAATTCTTCTCCTCTTAATAAGGTTTCAAATGCAATAGAAAGTCCTCTATCTATTCCTTCTATTTGCGTATCTTTAATTATTTCGCTATAAGTTCTTTTAGTAGGAGTTTCTATTTTGCATTTTTCTTTCCATTCAGCATAGTTTAATCCTATTGAATTACATCTTTCTATCAAATTATTTTCCACCAATTGCATATTTGGCTCAATTGTTACACCCATTACAAATTTTTTTATATCTTCGATAATTTGTAATTTAACCATTTCTTCAGCAACATTCATTATATTTTATTCTCCTACACTATCTCCCATTAAAGTATATAATTCTAATGCTTTTTCACATTTTTATTCATAAACTTCCTATACTTATAAGTGATTATAGCATATCATATTTAGATTTTTTTTACAACAATTTAGTAAGCAATCTATTAAATTTATAAAATTTGTGTTTTTGTGCCAATTATGGTATAATAAATTATGAAAAGCAAGTTTGTACTCCGTTTTTCATAAGTGTATTTCTTAATATAAAAATAATTATTTTAGGAGGATTTTAATATGTTAGAAATGTCAAGGGAGAGTTTCTTCAACTATGTTAAAACATTGAAATGCGCAATGTTTAGTTACGTTCAAGGGAAAGACGTTGAACGGAATGGTAAGACAATACTTTCTATTCTAAAAGAATTTGATTTTGACATTGAGCTTAATAATCTGATATCTGTAAATACAAGTATAAAATATCAGGATATTGATTTCTATGTTGATAAATTATTCTTTAGTGATAATGGTCTTATTCATAAAGTAAATCTTTCTTAATCTAATGTATGATAATAAAGAAATCTATATTTCTTTTCCATCTCATAGTAGGTGGTTTTTTTTAGTAATCATTTTTATTGCTACTAATAATTCATTTTCTTTAACAATTTTTTCTTTGTAATCATAAAAATATCTTTGTCCTGTACTATAAACTTTATAATCTAAATTTGTTAATCTTGTTCTTGCTAAATTTAAAAAACAATACATTTCTTCTTCTGATAAATTTTCTCTAACTCTTAATTCGTAAAATGTATATTTTATTATTTGCTCATTTTTTAATATCTTTTTATCTATATTATTACTTACATATTCAAGTGTCATAATTATCCTACCTTCTGCTATATTATAACATATTATTAAAAAAATGCAAAAAAATAAAGGTACTAACAAAATTGCTAGTACCTTATTACATTTATCTTTCCTTTTCCCTAGAATAAATCAAACTTTTAATTTCTTCTTGCAGAATATATCTACTCTCTATTGTATTTCCCTGCTCATTTATTATTTCAGCAAAATAGCCGTTTCCATCTTTATTCTTAATAATTGCTTTATTTTTATTATTCAATTCAACTACATCAAATTGTTTTATATTCATTCTTCTTAATCTCCTCATTGCTATATTACCACATCCTTTTACTTTTTTCAACTTTAATATGCAGGTGTTCCATAGCCTAAAATGTCTAAACTATTCAAATCATAACTTCTTCTACAACAACTATCTGATGAATTTCCCTCAATAGTATGAACTCTACCATCTTCAACTTTTTCTACAATTCCAACATGGTCAGCATTTCCACTCCTAACTCCTGTTTCTTTATCTGCCCAGTCAAAGAATATAATATCTCCGTCCTTTTGGTACAAAACCTCTATCTTTCCATAAATTACAAGCCTTAAACCAATCAACTCCTTCATTTTGACACCCTGCAAATTTTGGAATAATTCCTGCTTCAATATACCCACATTCGTTTGCACACCAACTGACAAAACACGCACACCATTCAACTCTTGCTTTAAAACCATACCAACTCCAATAAGGTTGTCCTCCAACATTACCTATTTGAGATTCAGCAACTGCAACTATATCACTACTGCCAATTGATATTCCATATATAACTGCACTCCACATACTTGCATATTTTTCATCAGTAAGTTCTTCTAGTTGTTTCATCTGCTCTTTATTAAAATTATACTTTTTTGCCATTTCTTCTGCAGATTTGCTAGTTATAGTTATATGCAAAATTTTAGTTGTTATCGTTTTTGTTTCTGTAGATGTTAAATGTATTTCTGTTTTTGTTTCTTTTTTCTCCTCTGTAGTATATGATATTTCATTCATTTCCCAGAAAATATCTTTTAATTGCTTTACTTTACTATCATCTATTGTCAATACCTCATTTTGATTGTTTCCACCATTTACTTTTATTGAATAAATTGCTAAAACATCTTTCCATTCTGCTCTATTAGATGAAATATCATATTCATCGTGGCTATTTTCATTTTGTATTTTTGTTATTTTATTTATAAACTCTTTATTAATATCTGATACAACTTGATTCATAGTCGCAACTTTTTGTGTTTCCCCTACAGTTATTTTACTTCCAGTATCTTCACTTGCAAAAAATATTCCAAAAATAGATGAGCATAACATTGCAATTAAGCAAATAACAATAATTATAATGGCTACAATCCACCCTCCTGCAATTAGAAATGCAATCAATGCTTTCGTTCCTGCTATAATTGCTTTAACAGTAGTTATCGTTGCTCTAATTGTTCTCTTTATTGCTTTTGATGTTTTTTTCGCAGTTTGTTTTGCAATTTGATAAGATTTTTTTGCACCATCTATTGCTTTTTTTGTAGCTTTTGTTGTGCCTTTAACTGATTTAATTGTTGTATCAGCAATATTCTTTGTTGTTTTAATTGCTTTTGTATTAATATTTTTAGTTGATTTAATAGTCTTTTCAGTTTGTATTACTGTTCCTTTTATTGACTTGTTTGCTTCTCTTATATTTCTTATATTTTTTGCCCTATTCCTTGCTGTTTTTATTTTTTGCATTTGCTTATTTGCTCTTTGCGTATTTTTTATATTATTTTGAACTGCCTTAGGAAATTTTTTCCCATATTTGTTTATTTCGTTTGTTCCTTTATGAAAAATAAATCCAGAATCTTTTGTAATTTTATTTGCCCCATATTCGCTAGGTGTACCTTCTTGTGCTTGACTATAATTTTCTTTATCTTTTATATCTACAATATTATCTTTTACTTTTGAAGTATATATTACTGTTCTATCTAATTTTTTTATTGTATTTAATACTTTATTTTTAGTCTTTATATCTGCCAATTGTTCCACCTCCTATTTAATTTTTCTTGCGACTACAACTAATCTTCCATTTGTCTGCGAATATTCACAAGTAGATAAACTAATTAATTTATCGCCATATTCTGCTTTTTTTCTTGTATCATAAAAAGCGAGATCATAGCATTTATTTATAAAGGCTATAAACTCGCTTTCACTTTTTAAATTGTAATAATTATAATATTTAAAACCTGTATAGGCTACTGTTTTAAATACTGCAACAATTTCATATTCTACTTTTTCTTCTTTTGTATAAAACTTTATAATTTGATGTTCTTTAAAATAATCTTCTTGCTTATATTTTTCTAGTTCCCCAAACATTTTATTATTGCTTATATGATGACCATATATTATTAAGTTATCACTACTTTGTAAATCGCATTGTTCTGCCAAATATGGTGTTCCCATTACAGAATATTCTTTATAAAAATTTCTTCGCAAATAGTAATTTGGATTATTCTTTGTTTGCATTACTGGATAATCAATATTTGTTCCTTCTATTTTTACCCATCCAACAATATCACTATTTATCTTATACAAATTTTCAATATTTATATTATCTTCTTCTACATTTTGTTCTTCTGCTATTTCTTCTGCAATTTCTATAAGATTTTCAAATATCTTCTCTTGTTCATTATCTTGTTTTAATTCATTATAAAGAAAATAGCCACTAATAAGCATAGTGCTTATTAGTAGCAATACAAATACAATATAGAATTTCTTTTTCATTATACCACCCCATTTTGTATTGTTTCTTCCATCTTAGTTGTCATTAGTTTATATAACAGCGTATCTTTTGGAAATTTATTCTTAAAAGGAATAAGAGAGTTTCTAATTTTTATTAGACCCTCTCCTACTCCTGCATTTGTTATATAAACTTTTTCCATATCTGATATTTTTAATAAACTACAAAGTTCTTCTCTATCTGTAGCAGATTGATTAAGCATTATAATCATTTCACTATTTGCTAACATCATTCTAGCTTTTTTATTTATCAATAGTTCCTCCACATTTTGAGTAATTCCGTGTTGCACAACCTCCGTACTTTCTTATTCTTTTCCATAATTCAAAAATGAATTGTGTAGTATATTCATACTTGAATAACAAATATATTTCATCAATAAAAATATATGTTGTTTTACCTTTTTTTCTATTAGCAGTTATTCTATTAAATATACTATCAAGAATAACTAACATTCCAATAGGCATAAGTTGTTCGCCTAAATCTATTATGTCATAACAAATTAGTCTATTATTTGTTTCTACATTAGTTTGTTTAGAAAATGTATTTAAACTACCCTTTGTAAATAACTCTATTGCAAGTGCTATTTCTTTTGCTTCCGCTTCTGGCTGTTCTAGTAATATTTTTCTAAAATCTTCTAATGTTGGTGGCGTTCCTTGAAAATTTCCTTGTTCATAATATCTATATACCAATGCAGAACATCTATCTATGATTGATTTCTGTGTAGAAGTTATCATTTTTCCACCTATTGCTTGTTCACAAAGTGATAATATAAACTCTGACTTTGCTATTATTGGATTCTTATCATCATAATACTTATTTAAATCTAATGCGTTTATATGATTATCACTTGTTGCAGATATTTTTATAACCTCGCCACCTAATGCTTTTATAAGTGGTTTATATTCAGCTTCTGGGTCTATAACAATAATATCTGCATTTTCATCTCTTAATGCTATTGTTGTTATTTCTTGTTTTGCAGTAAAAGATTTACCACTACCAGATACCCCTAGTATAAAACTATTACCATTTTGCAATTCTTTTCTATCTATCATTATTAAATTTTTTGATATAGTATTTTTACCATAGTAAACACCTCTTGTATCTTGTATTTCTTGTACTTTAAATGGCATAAATACTGATAAACTTTCTGTTGTTAATGTTCTCATAGCATTTATTCTTTTTACACCAAAAGGCATAGCAGTATTAAGTCCATCTAATTGTTGGTACTTTAATACTGCTAATTGGCATAAATGTTTTCTTCCTGTAGATAATAAACTTTCTGTATCATTATCTAGTTCTTCTTTACTATCTGCTAAATGAACTATTGTTAGTACAGATAAAAACATACGCTGGTCTCTTGTAATAAGGTCATCTAAAAATTCTTTACTTTCTTCTCTTTGTCTTTCCATATCATAAGGAAGTACGCTACTCCAATTATTACTTGCATTTTGCCTTTTTTGCCATTGTGTAATATTAGTTTCTACTCCTAATCTTACCTTTTCTGCAATTTTAATTGCTTCTTCCATTGGAACAGGTTTTATATCTATACTTAAAATCATGTTTTTATTTAATTCTGTTAGTTCTGATATTATATTATCTCTAATAAATGAAGCATATTCTTTCAAATATAACACTCTTCCATATTTGTCGCCCATTTTGAAATAGTCTGTTTTAAATTCCATAGTGTTAGGACAAATATAATCTTTTACATTATGCCCTTTTCTCATAAATTTTTTAATATCAAAATTGTATAAATCTTCTTCTCCACTTCTATAAAAATCATAGAATATCCTTATTCTATCTTTTAAATCTAATTCACTAAATTTTGAATTCAATTTACCAAAATTGCTACCTATTTCTGTTCCTGTTCTTGCAAAATAATTTCTAGCTTCTGCAATATTCTTTTTATCAATAGAAATAGTTAGTAGTTTTTCTTGTATCATTCCTTTAGCATCTATAGAATTTTTTGATAATATATCATTAAATTCCTTTCTGTGTTTTGTTAGATTATCATTTCCAAGTTGTAATTTTATTTTATTATCAAAATCTACTTTATTAAGTTTTCTATTTATTATTGTTAGTTTAGGGTTTGAACCTGCGTCTAATAAATTCAATATTGCTCCATAACCTAAAAACATACGCTCTTTATCTTCTTGTCCTGCTACTGCATAATTTACATCTGTGAAGCTATATGTTTTTGAAAATTTATTATTTTCTAATGCAAATATTCCATCTTCATATATAGTTTTAATTGGAATCGTGTGTTGTACGCTTCTTGGTATTCTTACCTTTTCTTTCTCTTTTCTTTTTAACAGTTTCAACTTTCATTGCCTCCTTTTCTAATTTTTTATATTCATCTTGTAATAATTGCTCATAAATGTTCTCTGCTTTGAAAAATAATACTTTTGGCATTAAAATTTCTGATTTTAACCAAGCAACTATAAACTCATCAGCAGTCATTCCGTTATATTTAATAAAGCCTAACGCTCCAAATGGAATTGCTGACATTATGCATACCCACGAAAGAGTTTCTGTTCCAAGATGATTTCTTAACAAGAAATAAACTAATATAGCCATACCACAAGCCAAAGCAGAAAAAATGAACTGCCTCATAGACAGTCCAAAAAATATACTTTCTGTATAATCTCGTATTTCTTTATTTATTTTAATTTCCAAAATTTTTACCTCTCTTTCGCTTTATTTTTTTCCTTATAATATTGCATTACATCTTCGCCTTTATAATCTACTTCTTTTACTAATTTATCTTTTGTAATTTCATTTTCTTTACAGTATTTTAAATATTCTTGCATTCCTTTTTTGTACTCTATATCTTCTGGGTAATATTCTTCAATTTCAGACCAAACACCATAATGACAGTCTAATGACATATAGCCAATTTCTTTATTATCTTCTAATTTTCCAAAAACATCTTCATCTATGTTATACGCCCAGTCTGCAACAGGTGATATTTCATTTGTTTTTAAATCTATTTGAGCAATTTCGTCAGCATTATAAACTATTGCTTTAGCTTCTTCCCTGTCATCTTTATCAATTAAGATATAACTTAATTCATAATTTTCGTATTCTTCATCATTTTTTAATAATTCCTTGATTCTTTCTATCATTTGATTAATATCTTTATCTTCCATTAATTCCACCCTTTCTATTTCTAATATTTTTTCATAACATTCACTTAATATCTTTTTACTTACAAGTGAATCTACAAAATCAAAATACCATTCAATTTCTGATTTTATTTCCTGTAAGAATTGCTCTCTAGTTGTAGTTTTAGGCATAAAACTACCTTCTTGTTCAAAAGTTATAGCTTTAGCTATTTCGTGTAAATCTTCACAATTTTTAATATCTTGCATTGGAATATACTCTACACCATTTTTATCTGTATAATTATTCATTGATACTCTATACCTCCTTATAATCCCATCATCTCTCTAACTACTCTGTCTGATGCTTTTACAGTTCCTACTAGAACTAACATATTAAATACTAATTCGCCTATATAACTCCATACTTGTGTTACTACTGGTGCATTAATATCTACTGAAGGTGGAGAACTTGCAAAAAGTGAAAAAATAATACAAGCAAGTATTATAATTGCTCCTTCTAAACATACTGCACAATAGCTTTTTACAAAACTCTTACCTACATGACTTGTTGGCTCTCCTGCAAATGTTGAAAGTGGTACTGGTGCTATTGCTGTATATAAATAGATTCTAAAAAATCTACCATAAACAGATAAAATCATTACAAATGATAAAACTGTTATAAATAGTCCTCCGTATTAAAGTTACTGCCCAAAGTGGTATGCTTTCAAAAAATCCACAACTTTCTATTGCAGTTATCATCTCTTGTGGCAATATGCTTTGAGAAGTTCCACCTAATCCTGCTGTTGTCATTATTGTCCTTACAACTCCTTGTGTTATTTTAAAAATTCCAAGCATAAGTTCTAATCCATAGGTTACAACTGCTTTTGCAAGTGCAAACCTCAAAAACAATTTAAAGACTTGTTCTGGTTTCTTTACCTCTGCAAAGCTACCGCAAGTCTTAATTACTCCAACTGTAAAAAATATAACTAATAAAGCTAAACCTATTGCTTGTACTGCTCCATTAATATTAACAATTACATTCCAAATAGTTCCACCTTTAAATGTATCTGGTGTTTGAGTTATAAGAGTCCATATTTCACTTAATTTTCCATTCCAAGTATCTATTGCATTTTGTAGATTGCCTACAACCCAATTATCTGACAATTTCATCGCCTCCTTTAAAATGATTTAAGGGCAAGTTTTTTGACTTGCCCACTTTACTTGGAATTAACCACCTGTTATTATATTTAAAACTTCTTTTGCTAACATTATTAATATTCCACCTACTAAACACCAAATTCCAGAAGCTCTTTGTGTTGCATCGTGGCTTTTTAAAGATGTACCAATTTGTACTACACCCCAACCTGCAAGTATTGTACCTACAGCTCTTATAATTGAAAACATTAAGTTTGAAAAATTGTTTATTACAGCAAGTGGCTCATCTGCTCCAAATACTGTACTTGCTTGTGCTATATTAAGCACAAATACATATCCTACTATAATTGCTAATCTTTTAAGAATTTTGCTCATTTTTATTTTGTTCTTTATTATTTTTTTCTTCATTTTCTTTTTCCTCCAATTCAAAATATTCTTCTATATCTTCATCTGATAGAAGTTCATATCCAACTTTATTTATCTCTTTTGTTTCTTCTATTTCTTCTGTGTTTTCTTCTAATTTTAGTAATGTCGCCTTTGCTCTGCCTGTTTCTCCATGTTCGTATATCTTTCCATTTCCATCTGCAGTATATTTAACATTTGGATGTTTTAAAATATCATATTTATTATCAATTATAGGTTTCTCTCCTCTTATCATTAAAATTGCTTTACTATTATCTAACATTCTTACCTCATCTGGTGTCATTAGCTCTCTTCCTGCATTTTGATAGTTTGTAGAATAACTACTAGATTGTCCTTGACTTTTTCCATAAGTGTTTGTATCAATAGTTTCTTTTCCGTAAAAGCTCTGATACATACTTATGGGTACTTTGCTCGTTTCCGTCCGTAAATACAAAAATTCATCACAGTTTCCTACAATAGATTCCCATTGTTTTTCAAAAAGGGCTTTTAATTGAGATAAATTTTGTAGAATAATAGAAACAGAAATATTCCTAGAACGCATAACAGACAAGATTTTGTCAAAGTCATCTGGTAATGAAACATTGTAGGCTAAATATTAGACGCCTTACTATATTACTATAGTAGGTTTTCTAATATTCGCCCCCAAACCGTACGTACAACTCTCGCTGTATACGGCTCTCCATTTATCATAAAATCTACATATTATATGTAATAAGTCTATGACACTCATTACATACAATTAAAGTTTTCCTATTCTTATTTTTCATTAATATTTCCCATTCAGAACTATATGTTAAATCCTTTAGACTAGCCACTTGATGAACTTTTACTTCAATATTATCTTTTCCACATAGTTCACATTTCTTTTTCTTAAATCTTTTATATAATTCTTTTGGTTTATATAATTCGGCATAGTCTGGAATTATATCCTCGTTTGCTTTCATAGGATTTTTAGATTTTGTAAATCCACCATTATAAAATGTTGCATATTTAGTTCCTGCTTTCGTTTCATAAGGTACACTAAATATTCCATTTTTAGTAAATTTTAACTTTGCCTGTGTCATTGTAATTCTATATTTCAGTGCAAAAGTTTTATACATACTATATTCTGCAATATAATAATATTTGTTTAACACTGATACATTGCTAGCTAGTTTATAATAATTATATAAACCTCTTATTTGTTCATTATATTTCATTACAATTTCATTCGGATTTAAAAATGCTAATTCTCCTCTTTCAAGCGGTTTCCACTTTTCTTTTCGACCTTTTGTATTAATAATTTTAATCATATTATATTGTTTTAATTTGTTAATCCATTTTTCTTTTGGAACATATAATTTGACTCTACCATTAAATACTCTGCATTGTCCTCTTGCTGTTTTTTTAGTTTTAGTATCTTGACTAATTGTAATTTCATAACTTAAAAATTTTGCTTTATTTTTTCCACTTGTTATTAGTGTCTTTTCATCTGATAGCTCTAATTTCAATTCATTTTGTAAAAATTCTTTAATATCTTGTTTTATTTTAATTGCATCATTTTTACTTCCTATGACTCCAATTAGAAAATCATCACAATACCTTGTATATTGAATTCTTTTATAGTTGCTATCCATTGGGTCTTTACTTGGGACAGATAAACTATCATTTCTTAATTGTTCTAATTTACTTTTAGCATTTTGTCTTTCAATTTCAGTCATATTATTCCAATTCTTCCTACACTTTTCATTATATCTTTGATATCTTCCTTGAAATTTTCCGTAATCTGCATTAAATTTCCTTTCATTTCCTTTATCAAAATTTTCTTTATATTTTTCAATAAATTTATCAAATTTATCTAAATATAAATTAGCAAGTATAGGACTAAAACCAGAGCCTTGTGCAACTCCTGAATAAGTTGAATTATACTTCCAATTTTCCATATATCCAGATTTTAAGAATTTCCAGATTAGTTCGATAAAAGATTCATCTTTAATGCGTTCTCTTAATATGTTTACAAGAATATGATGGTCAATATTATCAAAGTATCCTTTTATATCTCCCTCAACAAACCACTTAACACTTGTAAAAGTAGCTTGAATTTGTTGAAGTGCAGTATGGCAACTTTTATCGTGTCTAAATCCGTGTGAACGTTTAGAAAATGTTGGTTCATAAATGCTTTCTAATATCATTCTTATAACTTCTTGTACTAATTTATCAGCTGAAGATGATATTCCTAGTGGTCTTTTCTTTCCATTCTTCTTTGGGATATATACTCTTTTTACTGGATTAGGCTGATAAGTATGATTTTTAATTTGCAAAATTAAATTTTCAACTACATCTTTTCCAAATCCATCTAGTGTCATTCCATCTATACCAGAGGTCATAGCTCCTTTATTGGCATAAATGTTTTGATATGCTTGAAGATAAAATTCGGGATTATATAAATTCCTATATAATCTTTCATATTTATAATTATCTTCTTTTGAGTGTTTTTGTAGATTTTCCAAAATAACTTTTGGACTTCTCATAGTGTATCACACACCTTTCCTTAATATATTTTGAATTGATAAACTGCTTTCCTTCGCCTTGTAAATGGCTTTCCCATTCTCTGACTACTACGAAAGCTCCGTAACCATATTGAATATTCAAGCACAAATTGCTATAGCTTATAAAATAAGCATTTCAACTTAGGTTATCACCGTTTAGTAATCATTAAAACTAGCTTGTTTTATTGTCGGATACAACTTTCATCATTTTCCACTTATTGTGGCTGAGCGATATTAGGATATGGTGTATATGCAGTTCGCTTAACTCTACATATACCTTAATATCAATTAACGTAAATAATCATCTTCCGTTAATGCTGACGATAAAGCCTCTCTGATTATTGTTCAAGTAGTATAACTTTTATCCTTATATAAAACATTTTATCTTGATGTCCGTTCATAGCCTGATGATTGGCTAAATAACACCGTTACCGATATGCTACACTCCCCATTAGGTTTCCCTTTTGGATAAATCGGTTGATAATAGGCTATTCCATATCTAGCCTAGTGATGTGCTAAAATCACATTTAAAATGACCCCTTACGGTCGCACGGCAAACTCGTCCATTACAAAATGAACGTGCATAGGCAAAGCACCTTTATATTTGTTATCTGCTTTATATAATAATTCTTGGAAAAGTTGTGTATAGAGAATACTGACTAAAAAATTGTATGCAGTATGATTATCAGGAATAATAGCAAATAATGCTACTTTCTTTTCTCCTAGTTTTCCTAGTTCTAGTTCATCAACCATTGATAAACTTGCTATAGCATCTATATTAAATTTTTCTAACCTAGAAGCAAGTGTTACCTGTATTGATTTTAGAGTTTTACCAGAACCAGAATGATAATCTTTATAATATTTAATTGCAATATGATTTGGATTTCTAAATTCCAAACGCTTGAATAAAATGTCCAAAGGGCTTTCATAACTATCATCATCTTCTTTTGGCTTTCCTGCTCGTAGCATTTCTGTTACCATTGGAAAGTTTTGTTCTTCCTCTGGAGCTTCATATTTTAAATAGAAAATTAACGCCGACAAAAGCATTGAAGCAGCAATGTCCCAAAATGGATCATTGCTTTGACTTCCGTTTTGGCGTTGTACTTTTAAATAAATTAGAAACTAATTTTTGAACATCATTATCATCTTTTAGATATACAAATGGATTATAACCATAACTTAAATTTGGATTAACTAAATCTAATATTTTTATTTCGTAGCCTTCTTTTTCTAATAAATGTCCTGTATCTCTTAAGATTTCGCCTTTAGGGTCTAAAATTACATATGAACAATTGCATTGCATTATATTAGGTTTTCCGAAAAAATCTAGTCTTTCCTGCACCGACTACCGACCACATACTAAAATATTTAAATTTCTTCTGTGCTTTTGTGCTTTTAACCCTATACTAACATTTTGAGTTAGTATTTTGTTTTGATTATTTGGGAATTGCTTATATTTTTTATCTATTTGGCAAGTGCTACCCCATATCGCAGAGCCATATTCTTTACCTCTTCTATATTTTTTCTTTGTAGTTTCATACATTGCTATTCCTGCAACATATATACATAAAAAAACAAAAGCCGTCTTTAAACTATTATTGCACCATTCTATTGAAAAAGGATTATTTATTCTATTAGGAAGTTCTTTTATAATTCCCACTATCCCACTATTTATAATAGGTGCAATGAGTATTGATAGCCATATAACAGCAATTCCACCTATACAATAAAAAATTATATTTGACTTATTGTTATCGCTCATATTCCTTGTGTTTAGCCTTTTTATAAAATAATCCGTGTTTTTTTACTTGGGGCTTTTAACACTTTTTTCATAATTTCATTAACAATCTCTGGGTCTTTATTTTCTTGTATCATTTGCGTTCTTCTATCATTTAAAATTCTTAATATTATACCTGTTTCGTATTTATCTAATGTTAATACTGTTTTTTCTTCTGACATTTTAACCTACCTTTCCTGCTCCTTTTGTTTAGGCTTTTTTTCTCTTTGTCTATGTTCCATACCTTCCTGCATTCTTGCATTTATTGCCTCAAAATTTACTCTAATAGTGTCTAGTTCATCTCTTACTTCTTTGCCTGTTTCTAGTGTACTTATTTCTATTGGCATTGTAGAAAAATCATAATTTGGAGCATTTACATTATATTTTTTACAAATCATATATGAAACACATTGATTTTTAAAATCTTTATATGGCGAATTCATTAGATTTCTCATTTCAATATCTGCTACACAATATGATAATATTTGAAATAGTTGTTCTTCGTTTATTCCTTTAACAATATATAAGATATTTTCTTCTTTATCATAATTTGCCACACCAATTCTTTTATCTGGCAATATATCTACAGGTCTTATTTCTGCATAGCAATTATAAACTATTGCTTCTAATAATTTTCTTATACTATATTGTTTCTTTTCTTCTGGTCTTGCATTAGTTTGTGTAATATCATATTCTTCTTTTGGATTATAATAAACTTTATCATCTGTTTTTGTAGGCTCTAATATTACAAACTTTTCTGGTGTTGCAATTAAAGATACTCCTGCCTCTTTCCAACTTTTTTTGTCCTTAAATAGTGTTGTATTGGGATTTTGTTTTAGTATAAGCAAACTATTTCCTACAGAATGTTTTTCAAATCTACTTTGAATATCCATATATTTTTTAAATAAGTCGCCATCATCTCTAACTTGTAAAGCCATACTGTCCATATTTGCATAACACCATTTTCTTAATTCGTTTTGCTCTTTTTTCCACTGGCTAGTACTGTTGTTAGTTTTACTTTGCTTATTACTTTCTTGTATTCCTATAATATCATCTATTACTCCCATAGTTACCTCTCCTTCCTTTCAGATTTCTTTATTTTATTAGTATTTAAGTGTTTAGGCTGTTTATAGTGTTTTGCTTGTTTTTTTTCTTTATCTTCTTTTGCTTTTAAATGTTTAGATTGCCTATTTTCACTAATCTGTACTTGTTCCCTTTCAATAGCCTTTTGTGCTTCTCTTTGTTTAACTTCTTCTGTAATTTCTTTGAGTTCTTCTCTTACAGATTTTTTATTTTCGCTTTTGTTTCTTTTTTTGTTGTTCTGTTTGATATCTAATGAAATCTCTGACTGACTCTTTTCCTCCGTATTGTCTTTACTGGGTAATTTTTCTTCCTCTGGATTTTTCTGTTGCTGCTGCTCTTCTTTTTGAATAGGCTTACTTAATAACTCATCAATTAATTTTTCTTCTGGTGTTTTTTCTTGAACTCCAATATCTTGTGGGCTTTGTCCATTTTCTTTATCTAGTCCTAGTTCTTTTGACATTAATGCTTTATCTACATTAGCAAAATTAAATCTTTCTGCAATACGATTAACTTTTACTGCGTCTTCTTCCCTTATCATAACATCAACTATTCCATCTATTTTCTTATCTTTCTTATTAGCTAATACACAATATTTAACCCCATACATTTTAGCCTCTTGCGAAAATTTCTTTAAATCCTCTGCTTGAAAAGAATAAATTTTTAATGCTTTTCCACTTTTTAGCATAGATGTAAGTCTTGTTTTTCCTCTTGTTTGTTCTGCGTCTTTCATAATTGCTAGTATAACTGCACCTATGTTCTTTGCTCCATCTCCTGCAATTCTAAAAGCAACCTCTGTACCTTCTAGCATAATTTTTACTAATTCATCTGCTGAATCACCTGCTGTACTCATTTTTGCCACGCTCCTTTCTTTCTTTAACTTTTCTTTCTTGTTCTTTTAGTTCCATTTCCTTAATGTTAGCTTTCATTTTTTCTGTTCTTTCTTCAATTCTTTTACATTGTTCCACCTCCCCTTTTAAATATTGGATCTTACTAGATAAACTTAATATTTTGTCGTAAATCATTTGTTTATCATTTGAATTATTAGACTTATATTTTTTCTTTCTTAATGCCTCTCTTTCTCTCATCAGTTTATTAAGTTCATTTGTAAGGTCTTTTTTATATGAAAAAAGTTCCTCGCTAGTTTTTATTTTATTTCTAGCTAGGAACTTCATCTCATCTGACATTTGCTCCATTTTATTTATTTCCTGTTTCATTGTATCAGAAAGTTTTATTCTATTTTCTGTTTTAGGAAATACTTTCAATAGATAACAATAATATAAATATAATTTGTAAAATCTTCCTCTATCTAATTTTATAAAATTATTTTTATTACCTTTATATTTATATTTTTTAAATCTTGAGTATGCTTCTGGAAAAGGTACATTATTGCTTTTAGTATTTGCAATCCTGTCCTCAATATTTTTTATGGTATATTCTTCCCCAAAGCTACGCTCAATTCTTATATTTCTTTTATATGGTGGTTTACACAAACTTATTTTACCAGCTCTTATTGTAATACTGTACCCCATATCTTCTAAAATCCTTTCAAAATTTTTATATGTGTCTGCTTGTTTTATGGCAAAATCTACATCGTCTTTTACAATACTATAATAAGTTGTTTTTTGAACGTAAGCATTGTAATATTTTGAATAATCTATTTTTAATGTACCACAAGGTTTTTCTTCTAATACACTTAAATTATATTCTCTACATAAATCATCTGATGTTTTTCTCATAAGTGCATAAGTTCTTCTTGTATCTCTATATTTTCTTCCATTTACAAATGAAACAGAGTTCAAAACAAAATGATTATGCAAATGATTTGTATTAAGATGTGTAGAAACTATAACCTCAAATTCATCGCCCCATAATTCTTCTGCAAGTTTAACTCCAATTTCGTGTGCTTGTTCTGGAGTTACTTCGCCCTCTCTAAATGATTGAAATGCGTGAAATGCTAGTACCCCATTTTCTTTTCCAAATTTCTTTTTTGTTTCTATCATTTCTTGGTACGCAGTTTCTTTTTCACAATTTATTCCAGTAACGAATAGTTGCTCCTCTGTTTTGAAATCTGCTTTTGCATATTCAATGGCTCTATGCAAACTACTGTAAAAATCTTGATTTGCATTTTTCATTTTTGTTTTTTCTACATTAGTTGTATAATTTATAACTTTATCTAGTCTATTGCTAACACTCCAAATTCCTGTAGTTGCCATTTTCAATTCACTCCTTATAATAATTCTTTTTTTATTCTTTTTATAAGTTCTTTTATATGGTCTTTCTCTCTTACCAAAACATTCTCATCAATAAAGCCAATATTATGTGCTTCTCTACCTAAATTGTTTATTACTATTGTAGCATTTCGCATTTCCTTTATTAACTCTATTATAAGTTTCCTGTCTGGTTTTTCTCTTATATCATAACCTAAAGAATTTTCTCTGATAAAAGTTGATAATGGTCTATTAACAATTCTAGCTCGTTTATTAATTTCTTCTCGCTCATTTAATGATACTCTAATTGGTATGATTATATCTCTAACTTCTTTTTCCATTTTGAACTCCTTTCTTTGCTCATAGGGGATTGGGGAATTTTCCCCATAATTTTGTCATTTGTATAAGCGTATATACAAATGACGTGCTTGTTAGGACAATAAAATTTTTACACAGGAATACAATTTCCACATTTTTCGCATACAATTTCTTTAAATTCTCGTGGAAAAATGCCTGTATTTTCTTCGTCTAATTCGTGTAAAATTTCTAATAATTCTTCATCATTAAAGTCTAATCTATCTAAAATTTTACCTTTTTCTGTATCAATAATTCGTTCTAATCTCATCCTTACAATTTCTGTTTCCTCTGAATTTTTAAATACTTTTTCTTCATTTTCTTCAAAGATTTTTACTAATTTTTTAAAGGCTTCTTTTCTATTTTCTGCCTCAATTTCTACCTCATTTTTTACTGCTTTTTTAACTAAAAATACATATTTCTTCATTCTATCTAATCCTCTCTTTCTGTAATTTTTTTATTCTATTTATACCTAAAACATTGCACAAATAATCGTTGTAATCTTTCTCATATTTAGGTGGTCTATCTAATATTTCGTACTGTTTTGGCAGTACAATTTGTAGTGCTTTACTTTCATTTCTTCCTGCAGTATCATTATCTAAACATAGTATAATTTTTTTAATTTCTTGATGATTTTTTAAATATTTTTCTATTGCTAATGGTACTTTACTTTGCTCAATAATTTTTGAAGGTTGATACACTCCTACAAGTGAAATCATATTTTTATCTTCCCATTTAAAACCATATAACTTAAAAAAGGTAGCATAAGATAATAAATCTATTGCTCCCTCAAATATAAATAATCTATCTGTTTTTTCTGTACTTTCTAATCTAAAAGAATATGCTTTATCACTACCTGTAGCATCATTTTTAAACATATTATTATCTGTACTTCTACATCCTGCATATCTTGCTTTTTTATTTTCATCATACCCAACAAATACAACATTATGATAATTTTTTTCTTCATAGATTAGTTCTTTTTCAATACATTTTTTTATTATTTCTTCATCAATTCCTCTTGATTTTAAATACTCTATTGCTCGATCATTGTTGTTATTTTTCTCTGGTAATATTAAAGTTTTTACTCTGTCTTTTTCTTTTTTTTCTATAAAAATTGGTGGTCTAATTTGTAATTTATCTAGTACAATTTCTGCTGATTTTGGAAAGTCATACCCTAAAACTTTTTCTAAATAGTCCATAGCATTTTTTCCTCCTACACCTACTGAACACCAATTCCAAAAACCATTTGAAATTTTCAAACTACTATGTGTTCTTGTTTTGTATTCTTTGCTACTAACTCTTATTAATTCATTGGGATAATAGGTCATTAGAAACGAAAGTAAATCTACTTTTTTAGCCTTTTCTAATAAATCTGGTGGAATATATTTTCCCATTTTTAACCACCTCCAAATTAACTTTCACTTTTATTTAACTTTTCTTTTAATATAGTATTTAGTTTATTTTTTAATATTTTTATCGTTGAATCATATATAGGTCTTGGTGCTAATCTATAAAATTCTGATGGAAGTTCATAGCTCTCAATTTGCCCTGATATAAAACTAAAAACATCTGTAATTGGATTTTTTTGCATAAAATCATCTAGTTCTTTTTGTGTCATATAACCACCACCTATTAGAACTGTAATTATATTTTTTATTTGTCCTATATCATTATTTATTATATTCATATCTATTTGTGTATCTTCTATAAAATCAGATATATTTAATATCTCATCTATACTAAGTCTTTTAGAATTTCTCATTTATTTAACCTACCTTTCCATAAATTTTGTTCTACATTTTTTATAATCTTCTACTATATCTTCTAATGTTTCATCAATAGAAAATTCATACATTTCACTTAAAGAACTATCTTCATCCAGCCAAGATTCATAACAACTTTGTAAAACATTATCTGCTTTCATTATTGCTTTCTTTTCTTCATTATCTAAATTTCTATCTAGTATTTCATCTTTAATTTGTATTTTTGATACATATTCATAAGCTCTTTCTAGTATAGTTTTAGGCTCTAATTGTAATAATTCTTGTTCCAAATCTTTTATCTCTTGTTCAAGTTTCTCTTGTAATTCTTTATCATATTCCATTAAAAATCCCCTCCTTTTTTAATTTATATATTAAAAAGCACCTACTATTTCTAGCAAGTGCTTTAACAAAATAAAACTATATTATATCTTTTTGGCTAATACCTAAATAAAATGCTCCTCGTACCTCAATCGCATTTTGTATATCTTCTAGTTTTATAATTTCTAAAATTGCATTAAGCTCATCATTATCTAATTTATATAGCTTATCATCTTCATAGAAATCTCTAACTCTAGGGTAATCCTCTAAAATACGACTAATACCTTTTCTGGCTCTATCATATTCTTTGTTTTTATAAAGAACAGTTGTCTTAAAATTTTCTATAAAATCGTTAAAATCAGCTTCGTAATCAAAAAAGAAATGTTCCTCTTTTTCTTTTCTTTCTCTAACGTCTGTTTTTAGTTCCTTCTTTAATTTTATTCCATCATTAATACCTAATTTGTAATATTTTTTATTCCAAAATGTAGAATATTTTAATAAATTCTTATATATATATTCTAACTTCTGTGAAATAATCTTATTAGTATTCTCTGGTACTATTTGCAATATTTCTTCAAATGTTTTTGTTATTACATCTAAATCTTTATTGCATTCTTTTTCCTTTTTCATAATATTTTCTTCAAAGTCATCACATCTGGCATTAAAAAGTTCTTCAATAATTGATTCTTCCATTTTTCTTACCTCCTAATGCCATTTTACATATAATGGAATAAGCTGTAAATTATGCGATTATCTAAAATCATTTTTATCGTAGTCTTGACTTTGCGATTTATTATCTTTGTTTTCTTGTTCTTCTTCGTGTTCTTGTTCTTGCTCATCTTCTATAATTTCTGTATCTTTTTCATTAAGATTAAGCAAAATATTTAATTTCTCTAGCTTATTTTCTTTTTCTTTTAGCTCATCTTCTTTATCAAAAGGAACTTTAACTTGAACTTTTGCAACTTCAAATTGTTTCTTTAATTCTTCTAATGTTTTTTTATCAGATTCAATATATTTATCTATATCTTTTAAAACATTATCTAACCTTGTAATATTACCAAATACATCTTGTCCAAGTTCCACTCTATAATTAGAATTTCCCTGTAAGTCTATTACGAATTTTTTGCCAAAAGTATCAATTTTTAATAGCATTTTAAAACCTCTATATTCTCCTATTTCTTCTGGGTCTGACTCTTCTTTTGTTTTACATAGTTCTAGTATTTGTTTTCCTGCTTCTTCTTTTATTGTATATACTTTTTCTTTTAAAATCATAGGCGCAAATACTTCCTTATTATCTATAATAAAAGTATTAGCTTTCACTATTGTAAGGTCTTTTTCTTGCTTGGCAATTCTATCTTCATACATTTTTATTTGTTGTGGGTAATATTTGGCAATTCTATCTTCTTGTTCATAAATTTGGCTTAAATAACTTTGTTTTAACAGTTTTAATTTTGCAACTTGCGTGTCTAATTCAGTTTTTTCTATTATTAATGGATTTCCTGCAGCGAGTGCTTTTATTTCTGCATAAGATAATGCTTTTTCATCTATATCTTCTGCAGAACGAACTATTGATTTTGATGTCATTATTTGAGATATAAATTTTTGCTTATTTTCTACTAGCTGATACAAATATGCGTCAAAAGTTCCTTCCGTTACATAGGTGTAAACATCAATTTCATTATTTTCATTTCCCTGCCTTATGCCTCTACCATTTCTTTGTGTTAAATCTGCAGGTCGCCACGGACAGTCTAAATGGTGCAAAGCTGTAATTTTATTTTATAACGATAGGTAAGTTTTTGATA
>DCHW01000029.1 GCA_002314935.1 Clostridiales bacterium UBA1742
TCTATTTTAAACCTATATTTTATAAAAATTATTGTAAGCTTTCATTAATCTTACTTTTTATCTGCTTTTTTCTACAATATCGATAACATCTGCAATATAGTCTCCTATTATTGGAATATTTAACATTATAATTTTTCTTAATATATATACTATCAACGTTGTAATCAAAGACACTCCTATTCCAATTCCTATTCCCTTTGCAATTCCTGCCATAAAATTTCTTTTTAAAATTTCTTTTTTATTTCCAATTATATAAGACATTTCAATTATTTTACTTTTTTCTAAAGTATTATTTATTTTATCAATTTTTTTATTAATTTTACTAAAAAACATAAAAACACCCAATTTTATTTTGGATGTTTTTAATTTAAATATTCATTAATCTGTTAATGAAGTATTTTGAGTTGTTTCATTATCAATAGTATTAGTATTTTCATTTTTAACCATAACTTCTAATTCATTAATTAGTTCTTGTAATTTTGTCATATCTCTTCCAATTAGTTCCCAATCATTACTTTGATTAGATTGTTTTAAATTATTATTTGCATTTATTATCTGTTCAATTATTCCATCTTTATCATCAGAATTTACTTCAATTGTTGTAGAAGCATCCTGTGATAAAAGATTATTTAATGCTTCAGTTAAAGTGTTTCCAATTGCAATTTTATTTCCTGATGCAACTATTACCTTTTTTAATATTGGAACTTGAATGTCTTCATTTAAATTAGTTTGATATATTGGTTCTACATATAATAACGAATTATTAATTGGTACAACAATAATATTTTTTGTTATTTTAGCTCCAATAACATTAACTGCTTCTATTTCTTTTTCTATTTGTTCATCTTGTTCAGCTAAAGAATCTAATTGATTGGTTCCTAAAATAGCATTTGTTGTTATAAATCTATACATTGTTAATTTTTGTGTATTAGTAGTTGCATCATATATTCCAACTAAATATGACACAAGATTTTGTCTGTTTTGTATTGTATATGGTATAACAAGTCCCAAACTCATATTATCTGAATCTACTGTTTTAACCATAGTATAATATGGAGATATTTCTGTTCCAGTATTTGCACCAGTTGTATTTTTACTTGTATTCTCTTTTGCAATACTCCATACATCATCTTCTCTATATAATACTTCTGCTTGAACATTATGATATTTTTGTAAAATCTCTGCTTGTATTTTGTATAAAAATTCAGAATAAACTATATGAGATGAAATTTCATTTGGAATATTTGTTTCTTCAAACAATCCTGGAAACATCTTGTTATATGCCATTACAATTGGATCTGTTCTATCTGTAATATAAAAATCCATTTCTCCTGTATACGCATTTACAATAACTTTTACTGAATTTCTAATATAGTTAATTTTTTGTTTATTACCTTCATATTCAATTGTTATTTCTGTAGAATATGGATACTCTTTAGAAATTGTGTATGCATCAATCACCCAAACTAAATCTCCATTATCGCTAACTATCATATATGGTTCTTCATCATACATTAAATATGGCATAATAGCTTTTGCTCTTTCTCTTACATTTCTTGTTGTTATTATTGTACTATTACTATTTCCAGCAAATGCTAATTTTATATTTTTTTCTTTTAATCCCAAAACCGTTCTATCAATAAAGTTTAATTTTAATCCTGCATTTCCTGTATATGTTGTTGTAGCATTAGTTGTATTTGTTAAAGGATAATCATATTCTTCTTTATTTTTTGCATTTATAACTATATATTCATTTGTTTCCATTCCAAAATAAATTCTTGGTTCTGAAATTTTAATTTTTTGTTCTTCACTATTAAATTCACTTTGTACATATTCCAAACTTCCATTTTCATTTGCTGTATTAGCCATTGTTGCAATTATTCCATATCCATGTGTATATTCATATGTCTTATTATTATATGTTCTTGTTTCATTGCTTAATATTTCTCTTGGTGAAATATATAACAATTTATTTTCACCATCAATATTATATATGCCTGCTTTAGAAGTATTATATGTATAGTAACCTAAATTTGTTTTATACTGATTAAGAGTTGATATTACAGCATTTTTATTTGATAAATTGATATTGTTAATTACATTAGAATTTTGATTTATATCTTCTAATGTTAATGTATTTAAATCTTCTATTTGTACTTCATCAATATTTATATTATATGCATTTTGAGTATATTCTATATTTTTTTCAATATAATATTTTTCTTTGTCTAATTCGTTTTTATTTACATAAATCAAATTGGTTCCAAGCATTACTAAAAATAGAACTACTAAATATACTGGAATTCCACAAAGCCAAAAAGCAACTTTTTTAAATGATATTTTTTTCAAACTTATTACAGCCATAATACTACATATTAAAACTACAATAGAAAAAATTCTATACCCCCATAACTTTACTGTTGCTTCTATAGTTCCAGCTCCATAAAGCGCTGTCCCATCTGATAATGTCAAAAATTTACTTGATACAATATCTTGTGTCTTTACTAAAATTAACGCAGAGCCTGCAATTGCAATCATTACAAGATTAAATATTAGTTGTTTTAAAAATAAACTTTTCTTTAATAGTTCTCTATCTACACCATTTACTAAAAATTTATTAAATACAATAATATAATATGCAGCTATATACACACAATATATAACCAATAATCCAATAAAATATGTAAGTGCAGTTTCTATAAGAGGTTTTTGAAACAAATAATATCCAAGGTCTAAATTAAATATTGGATCAGTTTGTCCAAAACTAGTAGCATTCATTGCTGTTATTATTTTTTGAGTTAACAAATTTCCAATTATTATACTCATTACACTACTAAAAATAAAACATATTGATTTAGTAGGAAGTTTTGGCATTTCTAGTTTTTCAGCAACAAAAAACTTTTTTAACCCTTTTTTTATAATTTTAGTAATTACATATGTTAAAATGTATAAAATTGTAAAACTAATAAAAATTACATTTGCTTTATATTTTAATTTTTGTTCATTAATATTTTTAAATTTTTCTCCAATTTCTAATGTTTGTAAATAACATCCTCTAATTGTAACAAATAAATATGCTACAAATAAAATTAAAAATATTGTTACTATTAAAAATCTTAATTTGTTTTTCTTGTGTACATTTTCTTTTTCTGTTTTCATTTTTATTCTCCTTTATATTATTGCATTGACAAAATCTTCTGAATTAAAGATTTCCATATCATCTATTTGTTCACCAATTCCTATAAATTTAATTGGTATTTTATTTTCTGCAACAATTCCTAAAACAACTCCTCCTTTGGCTGTTCCATCTAATTTAGTTAATACTAATCCTGTTATATCAACTGTTTCTTTAAATGCTTTCACTTGCTCAATTGCATTTTGACCAGTTGTTCCATCAAGTACTAATAAAACCTCTTTTGATGCATTAGGTAATTCTTTTTCTATAACTTTCCCAATTTTTAAAAGCTCGTCCATCAAATATTTTTTGTTGTGCAATCTTCCAGCTGTATCGCAAATTAAAACATCATAATTTTCATTTTTTGCCTTTTGAATTGCATCATATACAACTGATGCTGGATCAGCACCTTCTTCTTTTTTTGTTATAGATACCTGACTTCTATTTGCCCAAACCTCTAATTGTTCAACTGCAGCGGCTCTAAAAGTATCAGCAGCAGCAACCATTACTTTTTTTCCATCTTTTCTAATTCTATTTGCAATTTTTCCAATTGAGGTAGTTTTTCCAACTCCATTAACTCCAACAACTAATATAATGGATGGACTTGTTTCTAAATTCAATTTATTATTGTCCAATTCTAAAATACTTTTCATTTCATCTTTTAAAGCATTTTTTACTCCATCTTCATCTTTAATATTTTCTTTTTTTATTCTTGACCTAAGTTTTGAAATTATTTCTACTGATGTATCAACACCTATATCTGACATAATTAAAATTTCTTCTAATTCTTCTAAAAATTCTTCATCAACTTTTCTAAATGAGCTAAAAACATTATTCATTTTATCATTTAATGATTCTTTAGTTTTTCCAAGTCCCACTTTTAATTTATCGAAAAATCCCATATTATCCCTCTTTCATTTGTTTTCTTGTTTAAGCATTCAATATTTTACCATATATAAAGGTAAAAGTCCAATTCTAAACATTATGTATATCAATTTGAGTAAATGGTATTGATATATTATTTTGATCTAATTTTAATTTTATTAATCTATTAACATCACGTTTTATTTGTGGATGTAATTCTGGTTTGCAATAAATTCTAATTTTATAATAAATTGCTGAATCTCCAAATTCATTTACTCCTTTATAGTAGGCAGATGCTATATTGGGCATAACTTTTATTTGCTCAATTATTTCGTCTATTATTTTTTCAACTTTTTCAATATTTTCACCATATGATAATGGAATATCTATATCTAACATTTTAGATTTAATTAGTGCTTGACTAATATTTCTATTTGCAATTGTATATAAATTATCGTTATTTATGTCTTTTAATTTTGTTGCCTTTAATCCTAATTGCATAACCTTTCCTTCAATATCTTCAATTTTTAATACATCTCCAACAGCAAAATATTCATCAATTATTATATTAAATCCCATTATTATATCTTTTAATGCATCTTGTAATGCAAGACCTGCAATAACAGAAAATAACCCTAATCCAGCAATAACTGAAGTAACATTTATTCCATTAATTTGTAAAACAATAACCACAATAATTAAAAACATTATATATTTCAACATATTTTTAAAAAGTCTTATATATGTTTTTTGTTTTTTATTTTTTTCTTTTCTATTACTGTTTATAATTTTGCTTATTGCCTTATCAATAATCCAATAAATCAATATTCCAATTATAGCAACACAAATTGATGCAAATATTTTTTCTTGATACATAAAATCAATTATCTTTTCCATATTTCATCTCCTAATATAATTCTTTCTCCATTTTATCATATTCGTCAAATAATTTTAATACTTCTTCTCTATCTATACATTCTAAATAATTATCTAAATTTTTTCTACCACCAAGAATTTTGTCAAATTTATTATCTCTAAAACCAATTTTTTCGTTGTCTTTAAGTGTACATCCATAATATATTTTCTCTATATTTGCCCACATACATGCACATAAACACATAGGACAAGGTTCTCCAGTAGTATACAATTCACAGCCCTCTAAATTATGTGTTTTTAATTTTTCACCAGCTTCTTTTATTGCAACAATTTCTCCATGTAATGTTGGATCATGTTTTTTTAGAACAATATTATGTCCTTTTCCAATTATTTTGCCATCTTTAACAATTACACTTCCAAAAGGACCTCCTTGCCCTTTTGTAATTCCTTTTCTCGCTTCCTCAATAGCAATTTCCATATATTTATTCATACTTATTTCCTCCTTAAATTTTTTATATTCAAATTTAAATTATCATATTTTAATCATTTATAATTTATATCAATTTTACTTGTTTTTCAATAGTGTTTCTTTATTCTTTGTAAAATATTATTTTTAAAATTAAAATTCAATATTTTATTTATTTCTAAATTTGTATAATTATTTTCTATAAGCAACTCTTTAATTTTATTTTTTATTTCTTTTTGATTAAAAATATTACTTGATTTATATGTTGGACAATTAATTTTATAATATTCCATATCATCTGTTGCTATTGCAATATTATTAACGTTTCCTGTAATTTCTTTAATATGATTTATATGTTTCATATAAATTTTAGAATAATCTGTATCTGTATTAAAACATAATTTTTTTACCTGAACCAAACCAATCACACCATTTAATTTTACAATTTCTTTTATTTGATTATCTGTTAAATTTCTAGAAATATTGTAAATACTTTTGCAATTTGAATGTGATGCAAATATAATAGGACTATATTGTTCATATTTTTTACATACTTCTAAAATATCATAAAAACTTTTTTCATTTGCATGTGATAAATCTATTGCAATATTGGTTTTTATAAGTTTTTCTACTAGTTCTTCTCCTAATTTAGTTAATCCTTGCTCGTTGCTTTTTGCACCACCTGCAAATTTATTTTTATTATTCCAAACTATATTTACGCTTCTTACTCCAAGCTCATATAATATATCTATATCATTAATATTTTCTAAATAATCAAGTCCTTCTATTCCATATATATATTGTATATTATTAGGTATTAATGAATTCTTTTTTATAATTTTATTTACATCTTTTAAATTTTTTATTATATTTATATCTTCAAAATTAATATTCAGTTCATTTTTCATTTCTTCTGGAGTCATATAAAATAAATTAAATATACCTCCAGTTATATTATTGGAATTATACACGTTATAAAAATATTCTTTTAATCCTCGTTTATCATTTTTTCTTATTAAAATATGTGTAAGTAAATCATAATGTAAATCAAACATATCATCACCAATTTTATTATATTATGCATTTTAAAATTAATAACTTTTTCTTGTTACCAGTACAACTGTATTTATTGGACCGAAAAAAAAAAAAAAATAAAACTCAGATTGAACGTTTTAAAAAGATGAAAGAAAAAGTCATAACAGCATATAACAATCATGACAGAATTGTTACAATCTAAACAAAAAAAGAGCAAATTCATTTATTTATGAAGTTGCTCTTTTTTACTAATTTTGGAGCTTCTAGGGCGAATCGAACGCCCGACCTACAGGTTACGAATCTGTTGCTCTACCAACTGAGCTATAGAAGCATGAGCAGAAAAGTTTAATCTTTTTTCACTTTTCTTGACTCATTATATATTTTTTCACATTAAAAGTCAATTAAAAATAATATGACTATTTTAAATATTGTGTAGGTTAGTCAATGATGTGTC
>DCHW01000034.1 GCA_002314935.1 Clostridiales bacterium UBA1742
ATATCTATTTTAAACCTATAAAATTGTTGATTTCTTTTGACAAAACCTATAGAAACTAGAGAGCTTTTTTACATAATGTGTTGATTTTTTTGATTATGTGTTGTATAATTAATATGCGTTTTTATAAATTGAAGTATAATAAAAATGCTTAGGGAATAACGGATTAGATAAAAAATATTGTTACAAAATGTGAAAATGAAATACATTTAATAAAAATGTAATAAAAATGTCAAATTTTAGAGAAAAAATATTTGAACATCTAAAAAAAGGCTTCCGTAGCAAGAGAAAACCTATAAATAATATTTATAAAAGAATGAATATTTTTGCTATTGATTTAATTTTAAAAATAACTATAATATAAGTAACTAAAAAAAGAGGAAGGTAAATTATGAAAAAGTTTAGAATCATTTTAATTTCATTAGTTGTTATTTTAATCACAATGTTAGTTGTAAATAGTAATATAGCATATGCAATATCGCTAAAGAATGATATGACTAATTATGTATTAAAAAACATATCAGGAGATAACATTGTTACATTTAGATCAATTTATGATGATCCAGACAAACTAAAAGAAGGACTATTATACTGTATTAGAGGTAAAAAAATATTTCCGTCAAATACTCAATATAATTACTCAGAATATAAAAATTTAAAAACTGAATCAAGTGATGTGATTTTAAAATATAATGAACTTAATAGTGTTAATTTAGATAGAATAGAGGAAATTAGGGATTCAAAAAATACATCATACAATGTTAATATATACAATTCTATTTTATGGATAATGGATAATTCATATTTACCAAAAGACAATGGAAATTATGTAGCAAGTGAATATAGAGAGGAATTATTAAATAAAATTAAATTAGAAACAGGAAATGTAGATGTAAAAAATGTAACTGATACTGAACTTGAAATTGCACAACAAGCTGCATTGTGGTTCTTTACAGATTATGATACAAAAGATCAAAATTTATCTTTTTCATTTCAAACAACAAGAGATATAGCAGATTATATTTATTTAAATGATAGTAATGATTGGACAAATCAAGGTGCTGTAAGTAGCATATATAATTATTTTATAGATAATGCTCTAAAAAATTCAGATATATATGGAACAACAAATCCAAGAGAAGTAACAGTTATAGAGCCTGAATTGGAAAAAGGAGATACTTCAAGTGAAGTAACTATAACTAAAGGGGATAAAGCTTATTATGTAGGACCATTTAAATTGGATGAAAAAGTAAGTGGAAATATAGATTACACATTAACAACTACTTTAATGGTTGGAAAAAATGAGTTACCAGAAAAAAGTGGAGGAGTTTCTTCATATACTATTACAAAGGATACTTCAAGCATATCAACATATACTTCAATTAAAGATGCAATAGGTAAGGGAAATTTCTATATTAGAATTCCAAATTTAGTTGCCAATTCATATAATGTTGCTAGTTCAATTATATCATTAAAAGTAGAATATAATTTTGATTATTATCAAACGACAGAAAAAATGCTTTTACCAGATTCAGATACTCAAGAAATTGTACTTATTGAAAGAGACAAAATAGAAGGCGGTGATCCAATAGAATGGACTACTGCAAGATTCGACTTAGCATTAAGAAAATATATTGTTAAGGTAAATGGTGTAGAACTAACAGGAGATGATTCTAGAGTACCAACAATTGATAAAACTAACTTAAATAAAACAGCAACAACAGCAAGTTATAAACACAAGAAAAATGCTGTTGCAGTAAAAACTGGTGAAACAATTACATATAGAATTGCGACATATAATGAAGGCGATATTGATGGATATGTATATAGTATAAAAGATTATATACCTGAATATTTAGAATTTGTATCAAATGCAGATTTTATATCAAAAGATGACTATGATGAATTAACTAGTGAAACTGCTGGATCAGTTACAGCCAAATATGTATATGATTATGATGAAACAAATCATGTAATCGAAATTACTAGATATGCAAATCCATATGTTAAGACAGGACTTAGAAATAATTTATGGGGTTTAGAAGCATATGATGGTGTAAATATTGATAGCGAATATATTGATTTAACATTTAAAATTAAAGAATCTTTTGTGCCAGAAAAAGATACATATTTAACTAATGTAGCAACAATGACATATGGAGATACTTTAGTAGGAAACAGCAATTTATCAGATAGAGATTCGCAAGATAGTACATTTACAGAACCAAGACAAACTGATTATGTTTCTGAAAGTGAAACAACATATAAAGGAAATTCAAAAAATAAAACAACATTAGATGATAGTACTTATCATTATGAAGGACAACAAGATGATGATGATTTTGAAAAAATTGTTGTAAAGGGTGTAAGGTTTGATTTAAGTTTGCGTAAATTTATTACAAAAGTTGATGATAAAAATGTTGAACCTTCTAGAGAACCAAAAATAACAATAAATGATTTAAAATCTGGAAATGATACTACAGCAAAATATGTGCATCCTAAAAATACATTAACATTTAAAAGAGGAAATGTTATTACATATACAATAAGAGTATATAATGAAGGAAATGTTGATGGTAAAGTTACAGAAATAACAGATTATTTACCAGAAGGATTAGAACTTGTTTCTACAGCGGATACATCAAAATACAATTGGACAACAGGAACACCTATAACAATAGATGGAAAAACTGTAACACCAATTACAACAGATTATTTAAAAAACAATACATTAAAAGCTTATGATACAACTAAAATATCTGGAGATAGTCAAGAGTGGAGCCAAGCAACTGATGATCAAACTGGATTATATTATTTTGATGTTCAAGTTGCATGTAAAATAAAAGATACAGTAGTAGACAGTGGAGTATTAAAAAATATTGCTGAAATAACAAGATATGAAGGTGGAATAGACAAAGATAATGAAGCTAAAGTTATTGATGATTCAAAACATATTCCTGAAAGTGAAACAAATGGATATACACCAGGAGAAGAGGATGATGATGATTTTGAAAAAATCACAGTAGAATCACAAGTATTTGATTTAGCATTAAGAAAATATATTACTGGATTACAATCTGGAGATGGATTAACAAAATCAATTGTAAATAAAGATGGAACTTCAAATATAAGAAGTTTAACAAATATAAATACACAACCATTATTAACTGGTTCAACAACAGCAAGTTATAAACATAGGAAAGATGCAGTTGTTGTAGAAACTGGAGATATTGTTGAATATACATTAAAGGTATATAACGAAGGCGAAATTGATGGATATGTTACAGAAATAAAAGACATATTACCAGAAGGATTAGAATTTATTGAACCAACAACTACTATAAATGTAGATTTTGCAAAAGAAGATGCAGCAGAAAAAGGAAGTGCAAAATATACATATACAGTAGCAGATGGAGTTTTAACAATAAAATGTATTTCAGGTAAAGAAGCAGGAACAGTATTTGAAAAACTAACTGCATTTGATGGAACTAATTTAGATTGTGAAGAAATTAAATTTAAATGTAAAGTAACAGCAAGTGTTGGAGGATCTGATAAAATATTAACAAACATAGCAAGAATTACTGCTGATAAAGCAGATGCCGTTGGAGATAAAAATGATAGAGATTCTGAACCAGAAACATTTACAACTCCAAGTGATTTATCAAGTTATAAAGGTACAACAACAGAAACAGATTTAAGCAAAAATGACATTTTCTATACAGGGCAACAAGATGATGATGATTTTGAAAAATTAATAATACTTGGAAAGAAATTTGATTTAAGCTTACGTAAATTTATTACAAAAATAAATGGTGAAGAAGTTGAAACTTCAAGAGAACCAAAATTAGATATGACAACATTAGAAAACAATACAAAGACAACTGCAAGATATGAACATTCAAAAGAATCTATTGTAGTAAAACAAGGTGATATAGTTACATACACAATAAGAGTATATAATGAAGGTGAACGTGATGGTTATGCAACTGAAGTTACAGATTATTTACCAGAAGGTTTAGGATTAATAGTTGGTTATAAAACAAACGTTAATAACAATTGGGCTTTAAAAGCTGGAACAACTGCTAAAAAATTAAGTGAATATACAGATGTATATAATGTTGCAAAAAATAATTTACAATTATCAGATTTTGCAGAAACAGAAGCAGTTACATCTTTAGATAATGTACAAATTGTTACAGGAAAAGTTGCAATTAGTTCAACTTTATTAAAAGATAAAGAATTAAAGGCTTATGATACTACAAAAACAACTAAAACAACTGAAACAGAACATTGGCAAAAGGCATTGGAAGGTAAAGGTACTACAGGATTATACTATGAAGATATAGAAGTAACATGTATTGTATTAGCATCAAATACATATAAAGGAACATTAAAAAATATTGCTGCAATAACAGGTGCTAAGGATACAAATGGCACAGTTATTCAAAATGTTGGAGATGACAGAGATTCTGAACCTAATCAAATAGATGAATCAAAATATCATAATTCAGTTGAAGATAATGGATATTGGCCAGGTGAACAAGATGATGATGATTTTGAACCACTTGTATTACAATATTTTGATTTAGCACTTCGTAAATTTATAACAGGAGTTAATAATACACAAATTACTTCAAGATATCCACAATTAAGTATTGATTCTAAAACAGGAAATATTAAATATACACATCCAAAAGAAGAATCACCTGTTGAAGTTGCATGTAATGATGAAGTTACATATACATTAAGAATTTATAATGAAGGAACAAAAGCTGGATATGCAGATTTAGTAGCAGATGATATTCCTGAAGGATTAGAATTCTTACCAGAAAATACAACAAATAAAGAATATAGATGGGTTATGTATAAATATATTGGAGAAGACATTTTTATACCACAATCAACAAATATTACCGATAAAATAGCATATATAGATGGAAAGTATTATGAAGAAACTAACAATCCAAGTGAAGCAGATGTAATTAGAACAGATTATTTATCTAAGGAACAAGGCGCAGAAAGAATGAAAACTGGTGATACAGAAAATCCTGCATTATTAAGTGCTTTTGATCAATCAAAAATTGGAAGTACAAATACTTTCTTAATGGAAATGAAGACTGAAACTGACAAAGAAAGACTAATAGGCGAAATAGCAATGCATTTGGATGAAAATCATAAAATAAATCTTAGTACTTTTAACCCGACAGAATTTACTGGAAGTAATGGAACATATAAAAGTAAATATACAGGATTAATATGGTTAGTAGATGAGAATGGTAATATTACAAAGTCTGGGGAAACAATTGAATTGTCAGATGGAAATCCTGATTATGCTGATATAAAAGTTGTATTTAAAGTAACAGAACCTAATAGATCAGATAGAATAATAGTAAATAGTGCGCAAATTGTGCATGATACTGATGATAAGGGCAGAGAAGTGGATGATGAAGATTCTGAAACAAATAAATGGAATAATGGAGAAGATGACCAAGACAAAGAATATATTAAAGTAAAATATTTTGATTTAAGCTTATATAAATGGGTAACAAAATCAATTGTAAATGTTGATGGTACAACAACTACAACAGAAACAGGATTTACTCCAAATATTGGTAAAACTATAAATATTACAGGTATGGATGTAAGAGATAACGAAGAAGGAGAACCAATTGCTGCAGTTACGTTAGACAAGAAAAAACTTGATTCAACAACAGTTTGGTTTGCATATAACATAATGGTAATGAATGAAGGTGAAATTGCTGGATCAGCAACAGAAATAACAGATTATATTCCAGACGGATTAGAATTTGTTGAGGAAGATAATTATGCATTTGGATGGGAAGATGCTGGAAATGGCAAAATTACAACAAGATGCCTAGATGGACTTGTTTTACAACCTGGAGAATCTGCAACTATTGAAGTTGTATTTAGATGGATAAATTCAGCTGATAATTTAGGATTAAAAACAAATATCGCTGAAATTTCTGAAGATTACAATGAAAATGGAGCAAAAGATATTGATTCAACACCAGATAATAAATATGATACATATAGTGTAGAACAAGAAGATGATGATGATTTTGCATTAGTTATTTTACAATTAAAAACTGGATCAGCACCAACATATATTGCTATAACAACAGCAGTACTTGCAATACTTTCTGGAGGAATAATTTTAATTAAAAAATATGTTTTATAATTAAATTGGGACGGTAACTTAAAATAGTTGCCGTTCTTTTTTAGTAATTTTTTCTTTTTGGTTTTTATATTTACAAACAAAAAGTTATTATGCTATAATATGAAATAAGGAAAAAAGGAGAATTAATATGAATCAAATACTTGCTACAGGTAATAATGATGAAAAAGATGTAAATCAAAGCGAAAATAAATATAATAATTACAGCGAAAATAATATAACTGATGGATTTGATTTTGATGTTTCAAATTCTTATCAGAAAAATAATTATTCAAGTAATAGAAATGATAAAACAAATATAAAAAAAATTATTATTATTTTTGCAATTTGTATAGCTGTATTTGGTATAGCATTAATTGCTGTATCAGTAATATCAAGTGGTAAAAAGAAATCCAATAAAACAGTAGTTGTTGAAAAACCAAAGATAAAAATAGAGGAAGATGGAAATAATGTTAAAATAGCAGTTACATCAGATGGTGAATTATCTAAAATTACATATTATTGGGAGACAAATGATGTTAAAGAAATAAATGTTACAGGTAAACAATATGAAGCTTCTATTGAAATACCAAATGGTGAAAGCGAACTTGTAGTTAAAGCAATAGATACTACTGGACAAGAAACAGAAAATACGAAAAAATTTTTAAGAGATTATGATGAAAAAGAGCCTATTATTAAGGCAGAAGCTTATGGAACAGGACAAATAAAAATAATAGCAACAGATGAAACTTCAATGGATTATATTTCATATAAATGGGGAGATGGAGAAGAAACTGTTGTAAATGCAGAATTTGAGGGAGATGCTACAATTGAAGCAATAATTGATGTGCAAAGAGGCACAAATAAACTCTATATAACAGCAGTGGATACAACAGGAAATGTGGCATATTCAACACCTAATTTTCAAGGAGCGTTAACACCAACAATAAGTGTTAAAAAATCTGGTAAAAAAATAAAAGTAACAGTTTCGCATGATAAGGGGATTAAGAGTGTTGAGATGTATGTAAATGGTGAAATAACAACATATGATGAAACTAGTGAAGAGTATGACAAAGAAAAAACTACGGTAGAGTTTTCTTTTAATATGAAAGAAGGAGAAAACAAAGTTGCTATTGTTGCTACAAGTTTAGAATGGGATGAAGAAAATGAAGAGTATACTAAAAAAACTTATTCTGGAGTAACAACATATGAACCAAATAATTAGATCACAAAGGATAGGAGAAAAAAATGTTTCAAGAAATTTATATTATAGATGCTAATAATGAATTAGTAATGGAATTAAGAACGATCTTTGAAGGTGAAAAAAATTTCAAATTTAGAAATATAAATCCAATTAATTTAGATTTAGCTTTAAAAAACATACCAGACTTAATAATTATTAATGAAAAAGGTATAGAAAATAATATAATTGAAATATGTAAAACTATTAGACAAAATGATGATAATAGTATAACACCAGTATTAGTTATTTCTGAAGATGAAAAATATAAGCTTGAAATAATTAAGAATTCTATTGAATATGTAATTTCTTTAAAAGATGGTAAAGAAATATTGTATTATACTATAAAAAATATAACAAGATTGTTATCGGTAAATAGAACAGTAAGTCCACTTACAGGTTTACCAGGAAATGTACAAATTCTTACAGAATTAAAAAAGAGATTATTAAAAAAAGAACCATTTGAAATTTTATATTTGGATTTAGATAATTTTAAGGCATATAATGACGTATATGGTTTTTTAAAAGGTGATGAAATAATTAAATTGACTGCAAAGGTAATAACTAAAAATGTTCATTTACTTGGAGATACAGAGGTTTTTGTTGGTCATATAGGCGGAGATGATTTTGTAGCAATAATTGATGGAGAAAATAATTATGATAATGTCTGCCAAAGTATTATTGCAGAATTTGATACTGAAATATTAAAATATTTTACAGATGAAGATTTAAAACGTGGATATATAGAAGTATGTAATAGAAAAGGTATTATAGAAAGTTTTCCATTAACATCAATTTCTATAGGCGTTGTAGTTGCAGATAAAAAAAGATTTTCTAATATATTAGAAATTGGTGAGGTTGGTGCTCAAGTTAAACATATGGCTAAAACGACACTGGGAAGTTCCTATGCAATAGATAGAAGAGAAGAATAAAACAAATTAACATCTCATATTATAAATGAGGTGTTTTTAATGTTTGTTATTTCTAAGAAAAATATAATTATTGATATATTGATTATAATTTCTTTGATTGTTTTGCATTTAGGCTTAAAGAGCCAAAAGACTAATTTAGCGGTATGTTCTATAAGGGATAGTAAACTTGTTATAATAGATGCAGGACACGGAGGAGAAGACCGGAGGAGCAGTAAGTAAAAATGGTGTAAAAGAGTCTGATATTAATTTAAAAATTGCATTTAAATTAAAAAATATTTTAGAACAAAATGGGATAGAAGTTATATTAACAAGAAGCAATGAAAATGCAATTTATGATAATAGAATTAAAACATTAAAACAAAAGAAAATTTCAGATTTAAAAAATAGGGTAAAAATAGGTAATAATTCTGGTGCTAATATTTTTATATCAATACATTTAAATAAAACTACTCAAGAAAAATATTATGGATGGCAGTGCTTTTTTTATGAAAAAAATAAAGAAAGTATAAAACTTGCAAAGAGTATACAACAGGGATTAAATGATACTATAAAAATAGAAAATACTAGGGAGGCTTTAAAAATAGAAAACATATATATAATGGAAAACATTAAAATTCCAACAACAATTGTTGAATGTGGTTTTTTATCAAATGCGAATGAAGAACAGCTTTTACAAACGGAAGAATATCAAGAAAAATTGGCACATGGAATATATAATGGAATTTGTAATTATTTTAATATAGGTAAGAATTAAAGTAGGGACGATTTTAATCGTCCGAATTTATAAAAAGGGAGAGTTATATGAAAGAATATATAAATGTAATAGGTGGAGGGCTAGCAGGGTGTGAGGCAGCATATCAAATTGCAAAAAGAGGAATAAAAGTTTATTTATATGAGATGAAACCACAAAAATTTTCACCTGCACATAGTAATAAAAATTTAGGCGAAATTGTTTGCAGCAATTCATTTAAATCAAATGCGTTAACTAATGCATGTGGATTGCTAAAAGAAGAATTAAGAATATTTGATTCTCTTTTAATCAAATGTGCTGACAAGGTTAAAGTTCCAGCAGGACAGGCTCTTGCTGTTGATAGAGAAAAATTTGCAAAGATGGTTACAGAAGAGATAGAAAAAAATGAAAATATAAAAATTATTAGAGAAGAATATACTAAAATTCCAGAGGATGATGCAATTACGATTATTGCTACTGGACCCCTTACTTCAGAAAAGATGTCTTTACAAATAGCTAAATTAACGGGAAATGATAAACTATATTTTTATGATGCTGCAGCTCCAATTGTAAGCAAAGAAAGTATAGATATGAATATTGGCTTTTTAGGTGATAGATATGGTAAAGAAAGTGATAATAGTTATATAAATTTGCCATTCACCAAAGAAGAATATGAAAAATTTTATAATGAGCTTATTAATGCAGAGGTAGTAACATTACATGATTTTGAAAAAAAAGAAATTTTTGAAGGATGTATGCCGATAGAAATAATGGCAAAACGTGGACAAGATACTATGAGATATGGACCATTAAAACCAGTTGGATTTACAGATCCTAGAACAAATAGTAGACCATATGCAATTGTTCAATTAAGACAGGATAATAGTGATGGTACTTTATATAATTTAGTAGGATTTCAAACAAATTTAAAGTTTGGTGAACAAAAAAGAGTGTTTTCAATGATACCAGGACTGGAAAATGCAGAGTTTATAAAATACGGAGTAATGCATAGAAATACATATATTAATTCTTCAAATTTATTAGATGAAACATTTAATTTAAAAAGTAATTCTAATATATATTTTGCAGGACAAATTTCAGGGGTGGAGGGATATGTAGAATCAATAGCTTCAGGATTAATAGCTGGAATAAATGCAGCCTTGAAATACAGAGAAGAAAACAGAGTTACTTTTCCAGAAGATACAGTTATGGGGGCGCTTAGTAAATATATTTCAACACCAAATAATAAATTTCAACCAATGAATGCAAATTTTGGAATATTACCACCATTGGAAGAAAAAATAAAAGATAAAATAAAAAGATATGAGCAAATGTCGAATAGAAGCTTAAAAGCTTGTAAAAATTTACATAATATGGTATAATAAAGATGTATTATGAAAATTAGATAAATTTGGAGGAATTTGTATGGGAAAAGATAATAAATATTCAATGGAAACTTTGAATAAAATTTTTGAAGATACTAAAAAAAGATTACCAAAAGAAACTTTAAAGGATATAGAAAAAGAATATGAAATGGATAAAGAAGAAAGCTATACAGAAAGAATAGAATATCTAGAAAAAACTGCAGAAGAAATAGCTGATGTTTGGATTCATGGAGAAAAAGCAGATAAAGGAAATATTGAGAAACATGGTAAGGACAGAGATATAATTGCTTTGAAAATTAAAGAAAATGAAGAAATGAGAAAAGACTTTAAAACTAAATTAGAAAGTATTGAAGAAGGAAAGAAAAAGTTAGAAGATCATAATGGGAAAATAAAAAACGCAACAGAAAATTTAGAAAAATATAAAAATGGTCTACAAGATGAAATTGAGAAATACGAAGAATTAGGTGAAGCTGATAAAGAAGAATTTAAGAATGGTGGAACTTTAAACAAAGCAAATATACTTAAAGCACAAGAATTAAAAGAATTAATGAATAAAATAGAAGACTTTTTAAAAGATCCAGAAAAAATGATAGAAGAAATTAAAAAGATAGAGGAAAAAAATGTTCAAAATCAACAACAAGCACAACCAAAGGCAGCACCTCAACAACAAGCGCAACCAAAGGCAGCACCTCAACAACAGACACAACCAAAGGCGGCTCCTCAACAACAGACACAACCAAAGGCGGCGCCTCAACAACAAGCACAACCAAAGGCAGCGCCTCAACAACAAGCACAACCAAAGGCAGCACCTCAACAACAAACACCAGATCAAAACAAAAAAATACTTTCAATTGATGCTGAAAAAGGAATTGTATCATATACACAAGTAATAGGAGAAACTACATATAGAGAACCAGGGGAAAGCTTGGATAAAATTTTTAGGGAGAAAAAAGAAATTAGAAAGGAAGCTTTAGAATTTTTAAAATCTGAGTTTGAAGATATAAAGTTTTCAAAAAGAGAAATTAGAAAAGTTAATCCCGCAATTTTAAAAATATTAACAAAAGCTGAAGATAAAAATACATTATTGAGAATGTTAGATGCAGTGCAAGGTAAGGGAGAATTTCCTATAGATGAATTTGAATTTAATTTAGAAAATCCTTTAAGGGTAAGCGATAAAACATTTAAAGAATTAAATAAATATGCTCTTAAAGATAATAAAATTTTAGGCTCAAAATTTAAGACAATACCACATTTAGGAATTAAGTCGTTTGTAAGCAGATTGCCAATAATAAAGAGGAGAGAAAGTTCTATTGAAATACAAAAACAATTACCTACTTATGCAAGAGAAAAATATAGGTATGAAAAAGAAAATGCAAATCAAAATGCTATGCAATCTAAAACAGAAACAAAAATTAATAATGGTGAACAGTATTTATCATTTGCAGAAAAACTTAAAAGAGCAGCTGTTAACCCTGATAAACTATCAACTAAACCATTACGTGTTCAATCAGAAATAGGATATGCAATAGAAAATGCAAAGAAAAAAATAGAAGAAAAAATTAATGATGGTAGATAAATTTAAAATTAATAACTGTCAACGAAAGTTGGCAGTTTTTTTTGTTAATTTTCATATGTTTTTTTAAAAAAACTATTGCATTATAAAATTTAATGGTATAAAATATGGTCAAAGTGGAGGAAAGTGGTAGGAAGTGGTTATAACTTCTGGAATAAAAAAAGAGGTGAAATGATTGCTAATAGGCGAATACACACATTCAATTGATACAAAAGGTAGATTAATAATGCCAGCTAAATTAAAAGATGATATTGGCGAAAGTTTTGTAATAACAAAAGGTTTAGATGGTTGTTTGTTTGTGTATTCAAGAACAGAATGGAAAAACTTCGAAGATAAATTAAGAGCATTTCCTCTTACTAATAAAGATGCAAGAGCTCTAGTAAGATTCTTTCTAGCTGGTGCAATGGAATGTGAACTAGATAAACAGGGAAGATTTTTAATTAGTGGTAATTTAAGAGAATTTGCATCATTAGAAAAAGATGTTGTAATAATTGGCGTTCTAGATAAAATAGAAATTTGGAGCAAGGATAAATGGCTTCAATATAGTGAAAAAGAAAATATGGAAGCAGATGAAATTGCAGAAAAAATGGCAAATCTAGGTATATAACTTGAAAAAGTTAATATAAATTCACAAAAGACTTTAAAATACAAAAGAGAAAAGTATGGGTTGGAGAAACCAACCTATAAAAAATACTAAAGAATTTTTAAAATACAAAAGAAAAATAAACCAATAGGTATGAAGTAATACAAAAGACAAAACTTTTAATAATTAAAAGTCAAAAGATAAAATGGTAATAAACAAAAGAAAATAAATAAACAAAAGATAATGACAGCTGGTACTTATTTACCAGCTGTTTGACTGTTATTTAATGTAAGGGGTTTGTTTTGGATAAAATGGAATTTAATCACATTTCTGTGCTATTAAATGAATGCATAGATAATTTAAATATAAATCCAAATGGTATATATGTTGATGGTACTATGGGAGGAGCTGGACACAGTATTGAAATTGCAAAAAGATTATCTACAAAAGGTACATTAATTGGAATAGACAGAGATATAGAAGCTTTAAATGTAGCAAGACAAAGATTAAAAGAATTTAGTAATATTAAATATATAAATAATAATCATGATAATATAAATCAAATTTTAAATGAATTAGAAATTAATGGTGTAGATGGAATTTTGCTTGATTTGGGAGTGTCTTCATATCAAATTGATGAACCAACAAGAGGATTTACATATATGAACAATGGACCTCTTGATATGAGAATGGATAAAACTCAAAGTTTGACTGCAGAAGATGTTGTTAACTCTTATTCAGAACAGAATTTAGCTAAAATTATTTATGAATATGGAGAAGAAAAGTTTTCTAAAAAAATTGCTAAAAATATTTGTGAATATAGAAAAAATAAAAGGATAGAAACAACAGAAGAATTAGTAAAAATAATAGAAAAAAGTATTCCTTCAATTAGTAAAAAACAAGGACATCCAGCTAAAAGAACTTTCCAGGCAATTAGAATAGAAGTAAATAATGAAATTGAACCATTGTATAAAACAGTGTTAAATTCAATTGATGCATTAAATTCAAAAGGAAGATTGTGTATAATTACTTTTCATTCATTAGAAGATAGAGCTGTAAAAAAAGCATATACTGAAGCAAGTGGAATATGTACATGTCCTAGTGATTTGCCATATTGTGTTTGCAATAAAAAAGAATTAGGAAAGATAATAACTAAAAAACCAATATTACCAACAGAAAAAGAAATGAATATAAATTCAAGAAGCAGAAGTGCAAAATTAAGAGTGTTTGAAAAAATATAAAATACAAATAAAAAAACAAAAAGGAATAACCTTATAGCATTAGTAATAACGATAATAGTAATGCCAATGGGGATGGCAGGCTGTCTAAAAATTAATTTAAAATTTGGTTATACAAATATTGTAGGGGCGATTTTAATCGCCCGAAGAATAATAAAATGGAGGAATACAAATGAAAAATAAAGGAGGTGTGAATTTTGCCAAGAAATTATAGTAGATATCAATATGAAACTAGCCCGAGAAAACTTGAACCAGAATACACACCTATTAAAAATCCATACAAAGGTAAGAAAAGTACAACTAAACGTAGCAAACCAAAACAAGCACAACTAAAAAAAGAAAAAATAAAAACTATAAAATATTTGGTAATAGGATTTGCAGTTTTGTTTTTTATTTGTTATAGGAATTCACAAATTGATGAAAGCTTTGCAAAAATTCAAGAGTTAAAAAGTGAGGTATCAGAAGTAGAAAAACAAAATGCACAGTTAAAGGTTTCTATTGAAAACAGTATGAATTTAAGTAATATTGAACAACAAGCTAAAGAATTATTAGGAATGCAAAAACTAAATTCAAAGCAAACAGTATATGTAACATTGCCAAAATCAGATTATATAGAGTCTGCAAGCGAAGAGGTTGTAATAGAAGAAGATCCTAGTGTAATAAATAAAATTGTACAAGAAATTAAAAATTTATTTAAATAAAATTTCTAATAGAGACTTGGAGTTTTAACAACCCAAATACTGATTTTTAGGGTTAAAAAACAGGAGGGGATATTTGGGTTAATATACATAGATAATAATTAAACAAAAGAAAAACGGGGTGAAATCAAATGACAGTTAAAACCATTGGGGCTGTAACACACACACACACAATACAATTTAATAAATATAAAAAAGAATAAATGTAAACACTATATTTATGTATTTTTTTGTATACAAAAAAATATGTAAATATGGTGTTTTTGTTTGTAATATAAATATGGAGTGAAAATTTTACAGTCTGAACGGGCGATTAAAAATAGTTAATGTAAAAACATAGATAAAAAAAAGTAGGGGCGATTTTAATCGCCCGAAGAATAATAAAATGGAGGAACACAAATGAAAAAACAAAAAGGAATAACCTTAATAGCATTAGTAATAAC
>DCHW01000036.1 GCA_002314935.1 Clostridiales bacterium UBA1742
GCAGGAACAATAGAATATTATGATGCTTTAACGGGTAATAAAATAACTAATCCTGAATAAAAATATAAACAAATTTTATAAAACATATTGACTTTTTTATATAAAAGTTATAAATTGTTAGCAGTCACAAATAGTGACTGCTAATTTATTGCAAAAAACGACAATGCAATAAAAATATTTTTATAGGAGTGATGTAAAATGATTAAACCAGTAGCAGATAGAGTTTTAATCAAAATGTTAGAAAATGAAGAAACCACAAAAAGCGGAATCATTTTATCAAGTGGAGCTAAAGAAAAACCACAAATTGCACAAGTTATAGAAGTAGGACCAGGAATTACAAATGAAGATGGAAAAGAAGTAAAAATGTACATAAAAAAAGATGACAAAGTAATTGTTAGTAAGTATTGTGGTACTGAAATAAAATATGAAGGTGAAGAATATATAATAGTAAAGCAAGATGATATTTTAGCAATAGTAGATTAATTTATTATAAGGAGTGGATTTTATATGTCAAAAGAAATTAAATTTGGAGAAGATGCCAGAAAGAAAATGTTAGATGGAGTTAATCTACTAGCAGATACAGTAAAGGTTACTTTGGGACCAAAAGGTAGAAATGTAGTTTTAGATAAAAGTTTTGGTGCACCACTTATTACAAATGATGGTGTTACTATTGCAAAAGAGATAGAACTTGATGATAAATATGAAAATATTGGAGCAAGATTAGTAAAAGAAGTTGCAACAAAAACAAACGATATAGCTGGTGATGGAACAACAACAGCAACAGTATTGGCACAAGCAATGATAAAAGAGGGTGTAAAAAATGTTGCTGCTGGTGGTGATCCAATGGCAATAAAAAGAGGAATTGATAAGGCTGTAAATATTGCAGTAGATTCTTTAAAAGAAATCAGTTCAGAAATTAATGGTAAAGAAGATATAGCAAGAGTTGCAAGCATTTCTGCTAACAATGATGAAATTGGAAACTTAATTGCAGATGCTATGGAAAAAGTTTCTAAAGATGGAGTAATTACAATAGAAGAATCAAAAACTGCAACAACAGGTTTGAATGTTGTTGAGGGAATGCAATTTGATAAAGGATATATTTCTCCATATTTTGTAACAGATACAGATAAAATGGAAACAATAATGGAAAATCCATATATTTTGTTAACAGATAAAAAAATTAGTAATATACAAGAAATATTACCATTATTAGAAAGTTTAATGCAACAAAGTGGAAAACTTGTAATAATTGCTGATGATATAGAAGGTGAAGCTTTATCAACACTTGTTTTAAATAAATTAAGAGGTGTTTTAAATGTAGTTGCAGTAAAAGCACCAGGATTTGGAGATAGAAGAAAAGAAATGCTAGAAGATATTGCAATTCTTACTGGCGCAGAGGTTATAACTTCAGATTTAGGATTAGATTTAAAAGATACAACAGTAGAACAACTTGGAAGAGCAAAACAAGTTAAAGTTCAAAAAGAAAATACAATAATTGTTGATGGGGCAGGAGATAAAGAAAAACTAGCATCAAGAATTAAACAAATAAGAACTGGAATTGAAGATACAACAAGTGAATATGATAAAGAAAAACTACAAGAACGTTTGGCAAAACTTGCAGGTGGAGTTGCTGTAATAGAAGTTGGTGCAGCAACAGAGATTGAAATGAAAGATAAAAAATTAAGAATTGAAGATGCATTGTCTGCAACAAAAGCTGCAGTAGAAGAAGGAATAGTTGCAGGTGGTGGAACTGCATATGTAAATATTATTCCTAATGTTGAAAAAATAGCAGAAAGTTTAAAAGATGATGAAAAAATAGGTGCAAAAATAGTATTAAAAGCTTTAGAAGAACCAGTTAGACAAATTGCTAAAAATGCTGGATTAGAAGGAGCTGTTATATTAGAAAATGTAAAAAAAGCTGAAATAGGTATAGGATTTAATGCTGCAACAGAAGAATATACAGATATGAAGAAAACTGGAATTGTTGATCCTACAAAAGTTACACGTAGTGCATTACAAAATGCAGCAAGTGTTGCTTCAATGATACTTACAACAGAAAGCATAGTTACAGATAAAAAAGAAAAAGAATGTAATTGTAGTTCGCATTCAGATATCCCAGCCGGAATGGATGGAATGTATTAAAATAAAAATCGCACTTCTAGTGCGATTTTTATTTTGCAATAAGTTTAGCAACAACCGTTGTTGTTTCCTCCACAGCAGCAGCATATTAAAATTAATATTATTATAATCCAGCAGCAGTCACCACCAAATCCAAAGCCGCATCCACCACATCCTCTGTTTTCAGGCATATAATTCACCTCCATATATAAGTACAAATAAAAATCTTTTGTATGATATATATTATTCATAAATCAATAATGTGTTACCAGAGATACAAGCAAAATAATAATCTAAAATTCTATTGACATTTTTTACCATTTAAAATATAATAAAGAAAATTTATTTCAAATTACAACTTCAGTATTGACAGAATTTCCAAAAAAATTTAAAAATATTTTCACAAGGAGGGATGAATAGGTCTAATTAAAATTAATAATAGAAAGGAACTTTTTATGAAAATTAAATTTAAAATTATTATAGGAATTATATTGTTTTATACAATAATTTCTAATTTTTTGATATGCTCATATGCAGTTTCTATTGATTCTGCAAATATAAAAAGAGAATATCATACAGAAGAACATTTAAGATATTGGAACGAAGATTTAAATGATTGGTATTATGTTGGAGCTACAATTGTTAAATATGTTGCTAATGATGGCAATAAGTATCCAGCATATTGTGTAAATAGAGAATTATTGGGAGTTGGATTATCTGATTTAGAATACGATAATTATGATGTTAGTATTTCAGAGTTATATTCTAATCAAACAATTTGGAGAGCACTTAAAAATCGGATATCCATATAAAACTCCAACAGAAATGGGATTAGAATATGAAGAAGATGCCTTTTTAGCTACTAAACAAGCTGTATATTGTTTGCTATATGATAGAAATCCAAATACTTTTTATATAAGTAGCAACGATATAGAACGTGGTGGATCTGATGAAAGAGGAGATAAAATAAAAAATGCAATTGTAAATATTGTAGATAAAGCTAGAAATGGGTGTGATGTATATACTAGGGGGAGCTTTGAAATAAATAAAACTAATGCACAAGAAGATGAATTAGATAAAAATTATATTAGTTCTATATATACAGTAAGTTCAAAGTTTAATTTAAAAAAATTTACAGTTATAATACAAGATGAAACACCAGATGGTACATTAATAACAGATATAAATAATGTAGAAAAAAGTGAATTTGATGGTGGAGAGAGCTTTAAAATATTAATACCCAAAACGTCATTAACTAATATATGGAATAGTAATGGCATTACATGGTCTTCAAATAATATAAATTTTAATATAAATGTACAAGCTGAATTAAAAACATATCCTATTTTATATGGACAAAGTACAATACCTGGTACTCAAAATTATGTATTAACTGGAATTGCTTTTGAAACAGAAGAATCAAATACAAATTTTGAATATATAACAAATGGAGGAGATATAAATGTTGTAAAAACATCAGATGATTATAATTATTGGACAGAACAAGAAAAAAACACAGTTTTATCTAATGCAAAATACGAATTAACAAGAGCTGATACTGGAAAAATAATAAAAGTATTAGAAACAGATAGTAACGGAAGATTTAATATAAGTGGATTACCTAAAGGAGAATATATATTGGAAGAAATAGAGGCACCAAATTATTATAAAAAAGATGAAAATATTTATAATTTTAAAATAACAGAAGAAAATCAAATTATTAATTTAAAATTAACAAATTCTCCGGTAATATGTGGATTTTTTAACATAGAAAAAACATCCAGTGGTTATAGCTTAATTACTAAAAAAGAAGATAATTCTAAATTACAAGGTGCTAAATATGAAATAAGAGATAAAAATGGAAATTATATATATACAGGAACTACAAATGATAATGGAGAATTTAATTTGGATTTAAAATTAGAAAAAGGAGAATATATAATTTTTGAAACTGAGGCTCCAGAAGGATATGTTTTGGATAAAAACATTTATAATTTTACAATATCAGAAAAAAATGGAGAAAAAGTTGTATTAAAGTTAAAGAATGCTGTAATAGAATATAAAGAAGAAAAACAAGAGCAAGAAAAAGAAGAAAAAATAATAACTACACCAAAACTTCCCAAAACTGGATTTTAAATAAATATGGTTGACAGTTAAAACAAAATATAATATATTAAATTCATTATGAGGTGAGTTAAATATATGAGTAATATAGATGATAATGTTAAAAAATTTTTACAAGAAAATAAAAAAACACATTTTTTACAATCACCAGAGTGGGCAAATGTAAAGACAGAATGGAAAAATGAATTTATAGTTATAAAAGATGAGAATGAAAATGTTAAAGGAACGATGAGTATTCTATTAAGAAAAGTTCCATTTTTTAATAGATATATAATGTATGCTCCAAGAGGATTTGTATGTGATATAAATGATAAAGATACATTAAGTAAAATTACAGTAGAAGTAAAAAAAATTGCAAAAAAATATAAAGCATTTATTTTTAGGTTAGATCCAGATATATCAAATGAAAATAATGAATTTAAAAATATAATGATAGAACTTGGATATAAAATAAAAAAGAATATAAAAAATATAGACCAAGTAATTCAACCTAAGTATGTATTTAGGTTGAGTCTAGAAAATAAAACAGAAGAAGAACTTATTAAAACATTTAATCAAAAAACAAGATATAATATTAGACTTGCAATAAAAAAAGGAGTAACAATTAGAACTGGAACTAAAGAAGATTTGCCAATTTTTTATAAAATTATGAAAGAAACTGGTTCAAGAGATGATTTTTTTATAAGACCAATTTCATATTTTGAAAAATTGTATGATGAAATGAGTCCTAATTTTGTAAAATTAATAATTGCTGAGCATGAAGAAAAACCAATAGCAGCTGTAATGCCAATTTTATATGGAAATAAAGTTTGGTATTTATATGGAGGTAGCTCAAATGAATATAGAAATTTAATGCCAAATTATTTATTGCAATTTGAAATGATGAAATGGGGATTAGAGAATAAATGCGAGATATATGATTTTAGAGGTGTTTCTGGATTTAAAAATGAAAATGACCCGCAATATGGAGTATACAGATTTAAAAAAGGATTTAATGGTGAATTTATAGAATTTGTAAATGAATTATATATTGTTTTTAATCCGTTTATGAATACAATATTTACTTTTAGTCAGTGGTGTTATAGAAAAATGACAAGTATTAAATGGAAGATAAAGGACATAGTAAGTGCTCTTATAAAATAAATTATGGAATATAAGTAAAAGAAAGGGGAACAGCTCTTTCTTTTATTATGTAGGAAAGTTCTCCAGAACTATCCGGAATAACAAGAAAAGTTACCATATAAAGTGCGATTGCAAAGCAATCTGCACAATGTGGCGAAGCTTCTTTTTTATTTATATTAATAATAAAATATATAAAAATTAGCAAATTATATTGACAAGTGCTAAAAATGTTGTATAATAAATTAGCAGTCGGAAAGAATAAGTGCTAATAGGGGGATAAATACATGTTAAGTGAAAGACAAAAACATATATTAAAGGCTCTTATAGAAGAATATATAAATACTGCAGAACCAGTAAGTTCTGGAACAATTTTAGAACATTATGATTTAGAGTGTAGTAGTGCAACAATAAGAAATGATATGTCAGAATTAGAACAGTTGGGATATTTAGAAAAGCCTCATACATCGGCTGGAAGAATTCCATCTGTAAAAGGATATAGATTTTATGTTGATGAATTATTAAATGATGAAAATATAACTATTGATGAAATTGAATATATAAAAGAGAACTTGCAAAATAAAGTTGAAGAAATTGAAGATTTAACTAAAATTGCAACAAATACAATATCTGAAATGACACATTATACTACAGTATCAATTGGACCAGATGCATCAAACAATATAATAAAAGATATAAAATTTGTATTGCTTGGAGAGAGACTTTTAATGGTTGTTATTTTAACTGAAACTGGAGCAGTAAAAGAAACAATTATAAAATATGATGAAGATGTCACAGAAAATCAAATTAGAGATTTAAATGCAACTTTTAATAGAAAACTAAGAGGAAAATATTTAGAAAAAATTGATAAGCCAATGGAGGAATATATAATTTCTACAATGGAAGATCAAGCTAAAGTTATAAAACCAATAATACAACAGATGAACAAAACATTAGAAGAAACAAATAAAATTTATTTACAAGGAACAAGCAAGGTTTTTGATTTTCCTGAATTTAAAAAAATAGATACTGCTAAAAACTTTTTAAGTATTTTAGATACTAAAGAGGAAATGCTTGAAATTTTAAATTCTGGACTTGCAAAAGATATTAATGTTTATATTGGTGACGAAAATGAAAATAAAGATTTAAAAGATTTAAGCATAATAACTTTTAAACACAAAGTTGGGAACAAAGATATGGGGACAATTGGAATAATTGGTCCAAAACGTATGAATTATTCAAAAGTTATTTCTATAATGAAATATATAAGTAAAAAACTTAATGAAAAATAAAAATATTTATTTATGTGGAAAGAAGGTAATATATGAGCGAAGAAAATAAAGAGAACAATGAATTAAATGAAAATGTTGTTGAAACGGTTGAAAACGAAATTGGCAATGATAATATACAAAAAGAATTAGATGAAACAACAGATAGATTAAAAAGAGTAATGGCTGAATTTGAAAATTATAAAAAAAGAAGTAGCAAAGAAAGAGAAATGTTATATAATTCTTTAATTGCTGATATTGTAGGTGATATGTTACCTATAATAGACAATTTAGAAAAAGCAGTTCTTGCTGAAACTACTGACGAAGGATATAAAAAAGGCGTAGAAATGGTTTTAAAACAATTTATAGATGTTTTAACAAAATTTGGTGTTGAACAAATAAAATCAGTTGGAGAACCATTTGATCCAGAATTTCATGAGGCTGTAAGTAGTGTGGAAGATGAAACTTTGGGTGAAAAAATAATAAAAGAAGAATTTAGAAAAGGTTATAAAATTGGTAACAAAATTATAAGACACGCTATGGTAGTAGTAGCAAATTAATTTGTTTTTATTTTTAAATTTATATAAAAATTTCAAAAAAGAAAGGGGACATTATTTATGTCAAAAATTATTGGTATCGACTTAGGTACAACAAATTCATGCGTTGCAGTTATGGAAGGTGGAGAACCAGTTGTAATTCCAAATCCAGAAGGAAATAGAACAACACCATCTGTAGTTGCATTTTCAAAAAACGGCGAAAGATTAGTTGGGCAAATTGCTAAACGTCAAGCTGTTACAAATCCTGACCATACAGTTATTTCTATAAAAAGAGATATGGGAACAGATAAAAAAGTAAAAATAGAAGGTGATGATTTTACACCACAAGAAATATCTGCAATGATACTTCAAAAATTAAAGACTGATGCAGAAAATTATTTAGGACAAAAGGTTACAGAAGCTGTTATTACAGTACCAGCATATTTTAGTGATAGCCAAAGACAAGCAACAAAAGATGCAGGAAAAATAGCAGGTTTAAATGTTCTAAGAATTATAAATGAACCAACAGCAGCTGCACTTGCATATGGTGTAGATAAAGATGATAAAGATCAAAAGATAATGGTATATGACTTAGGTGGAGGAACATTTGACGTATCAATACTTGATATAGGTGATGGCGTATTTGAAGTTCTTGCAACAAGTGGTAATAACAGACTTGGTGGAGATGACTTTGATGAAAGAATAATGGAATATTTAGTTTCTGAATTTAAGAAAGAACAAGGAATAGATTTAAAATCAGATAAAATGGCTATGCAAAGATTAAAAGAAGCAGCTGAAAAAGCTAAAATAGAATTATCTGGTGTAGGTCAAACTAATATAAATCTACCATTTATAACAGCAGATAGTACAGGACCTAAACATATGGATATTACTTTAACAAGAGCAAAATTTGAAGAATTAATTAAAGATTTAGTAGATGCAACTACTGGACCTGTTAATCAAGCATTAAGTGATGCTGGATTAACAGCTGATAAAATTGATCAAGTTTTATTGGTAGGTGGATCAAGTAGAGTACCATGTGTACAAGAAGCTGTAAAAAGAATTACAAACAAAGAACCTAATAAAGGAATAAATCCAGATGAATGTGTTGCAATTGGTGCAGCTATTCAAGGTGGAGTTCTTTCAGGAGATGTTAAAGATTTAGTATTATTAGATGTAACACCATTATCATTAGGTATAGAAACATATGGTGGAGTATTTACTAAATTAATTGAAAGAAATACAACAATACCAACTAAAAAATCACAAGTATTTTCTACTGCAGCAGATGGTCAAACAAGTGTTGAAGTACATGTTTTACAAGGTGAACGTGAAATGGCTGCATATAATAAAACATTAGGAAGATTCCAATTAACAGGAATTCCACCAGCTCCAAGAGGAATACCACAAATAGAAGTTACTTTTGATATTGATGCTAATGGTATAGTTCATGTATCTGCAAAAGATATGGCAACAGGAAATCAACAAAATGTTTCAATTACTGCAAGTTCAAATCTTTCTGAAGATGATATTCAAAAAGCTGTAAAAGATGCAGAAGCACATGCAAATGAAGATAAAAAGAAAAAAGAAGAAATTGAAGTTAAAAACAATGCAGAAAGTTTAGTATATTCTAGCCAAAAAACATTAGATGAATTGGGAGACAAAATTAGTGGTGAAGAAAAAGCAAAAGTTGAAGCAGAAATAGAAAATACAAAAAAAGCTTTAGAAACAAATAATACAGAAACAATAAAAGAAGCTACAGAAAAATTAACTCAAGCTTTCTATCAAATATCTGAACAATTATATAAACAAAATGCAGCTAATAATTCAGAAGCTACAGGAGCAGATGCATCTCAAAATTCTGATGCAAACAATGGAAATGTTTATGATGCAGATTATAAAGTAGAAAACGAAGATAATAACGATAATAAATAAAATTATAAAAAAGGGCGGAGCTCTTGTCTCCGCCCAATTTACTATTCATTAGAAATTTTATAATAAATTTTTAATGAATGGTAAATAGAATATTGGTTTTTATAAGGAGGAAATAAAATGGCAAGCAAAAGAGACTACTATGAAGTTTTAGGTGTAGAGAAAACTGCCACAGAGGATGAACTAAAAAGAGCATATAGAAAACTTGCAAAAAAATATCATCCTGATGCAAATCCTGATAACAAAAAAGAAGCAGAAGAAAAATTTAAAGAAGTATCTGAAGCCTATGAAACATTATCAGATAAAGAAAAAAGAAGAATGTATGATCAATTTGGACCAGATGGACCACAAGGATTTGGTGGAGGAGGATTTAACGGAGGACACTATACATATTCTAGTGGTTTTGATGGATTTTCCGATTTTGGTGATTTAGGAGATATTTTTTCTTCAATTTTTGGTGGAGGTTCTGGATTTGGTGGAAGAAGTTCAAGACAAAAGAATGGACCAAGAAAAGGCAGAGATTTAAAATATGATATGTCTATAACTTTTGAAGAAGCTTTTATGGGAGTAGAAAAAGAAATTTTAATAAATAGAGAAGAAGTATGTAAAACCTGTAATGGAACAAGAGCAAAGGCAGGGACAACTGTAGAAACATGTAAAATGTGTAATGGAACTGGAACAGTAAGACAAACTGTTACTACAATACTTCGGACAAATGCAAACTACTAAAACATGTCCAACATGTAATGGAGAAGGAAAAGTTATAAAAGAAAAATGTACAGAATGTAGACGGTAAAGGAAGAGTAAAAAAACCAGTAAAAATAAAAGTTAAAATTCCTGCTGGAATTTCTGATAGTCAAACTGTAGTATTAAGAGGTGAAGGTGAACCAGGACAAAATGGTGGAGTACAAGGAGATTTATATATTGTAGTTGAAATAAAAAGACATAAAATATATAGTCGAAAAGGTGATAATGTGTTATGTGATATACCAATTACATTTACACAAGCTACACTTGGAGCAGATATAAAAATACCAATGGTAGATGGTACAACAGAAATTTATAAAATACCAGAGGGAACTCAAACTGGAACAAGCTTTACTATAAGAGGAAAAGGGTTTAAAGCTGTAAGTGGAAATTGGAAAGGTGATTTTATTTTTTCAGTTGTAATTCAAACACCAAAAAAATTAACAATAGAGCAAAGAGAATTATTAAATAAATTAGCACAAACAATGAATGAACAACCACCTGTTAAGAAAAAAGGAATATTTGGATAAAAAACAGATGCATAGAAAACTATGCATCTGTTTTTTTATTCTACAATATATAATAAAATATTTACCTATTATTTAATTTGTGATAAAATATCGGTATAAAATTTGAGAGGAAAAGATATGCCAAAATTTTTTATAAAAAGTAATCAAATAGAAAATAATATAATAAAAATTATAGGAAATGATGTAAATCATATAAAAAATGTTTTAAGATTACAAAAAGATGATGTTATTCAAGTTTGTAATTTGGAAACAAGTATAAATTATGAATGCAAAATAAATAAATTTGAAAAAGATTATATAGAATGTATTTTAAATAAGGAAATAGATTCATTATCAGAATCTAATATACATATCAATATTTTTCAGGGGTTACCTAAAGGTGATAAAATGGAATTAATTATTCAAAAAAGTGTAGAACTTGGGGCGTGTGAAATAACTCCGGTAGAAATGAAAAGATGTATTGTTAAGTTGGATAATAAAAACGAGAGCAAAAAAATTAATAGATGGCAAACAATTGCTGAAGTTGCTGCAAAACAAAGTGGAAGAGATATTGTTCCTAAAATAAATAATGTAATGGATATAAAAAATATTTGTAATATTATAGATAATTATGATATAGTATTGTTAGCCTATGAAAATGAAAAACAAAATGAGTTAAAAACAGAATTAATGTCAATAAAAAATAATAATAAAGAGTTAAAAATTGGGGTTATAATTGGACCAGAAGGTGGTATAGAATTAAATGAGGTTGAAATGTTAAAAAAATCAGGTGCCAAAGTTATAACATTAGGTAATAGAATTTTAAGAACAGAAACAGTTGCTTTGGTTTTAACAAGTATTATTATGTATGAATTAGGCAATTTGGGAGGAAACAATTAAATGAAAAAGAATATGCAAAAGACAATAGAAGAAATAAAATTAGAAAAGAAAATTTCAAAAGAAGAAAAAAATAAAATTATTAAACAAGTATTTTTAAATATTCTATTAGCAATTTTTTTAATAATGTATTTTATACTTTTAACATTAGGAAGTAATGGAACAGTAAAAAATGTTAGAACAATTGACTTTAATATATTTAGTATTTTATTACTTACAATTTCAATTGTTTTATTTGAAATTGCATACAAAAAGGATAGAGGAACAATTGCTATTACAGGAATAGAAATTTTAGGAGTTGCTTTTGCTACTTTGTTTTATTCATATATATTATATGAACTTGCGACTAAATATGTTTATTCAATTTATATAGTAATAGCTGCCTATTATATTATAAAATCAATTTGCATTTGTATTATTGGTAAAAGAAAATATAAAAAAGAAAAAATAAATGATATAAAAGAAGTAATGGAAATTGATAAACCTGAAAGAAGAGAATCTATTAAAAGAAACAATATAGTAGAAATTGTAGAAGAAAATAATCTAAAATTGGATTTACAATCAAAAGAAGTTACTAAAGATGTGATAAAACAGCCGATATCTGTAAATGCATCTAAAAAACGTGGAAGGCCCAAAAAACAAGAAACAAGTTTAGAAACTCAAAAAGATAAGAAAATTAAATCAGAAGTAAAAGTAAAAAATAAACAAGAAGAAAATAAGTTAAAAGATATAGAACAAGAAAAAATAAAGGAAGAACCTGTTAAAACAGATATTCCAAAAAAACGTGGAAGACCCAAAAAACAAGAAATAGTAAAAAAAGAGACAATAGTTGAATTAGAAAATAAAAAAATACCAACTCAAATAAAAGAAAAAAATAAAAAAGCTACACTAAACAAAGAAGAGAATGTAGAAACACAAGTAGTAGCTAAAAAACGAGGAAGACCTAAAAAGCAAAGCACTGAAATTGAAGTAAAATCAACCAAAGAAATAAAACCAAAAGTTGAGAAAACAGAAGAAATAAAAGAAGAACCAGTTAAGAAAAAAAGAGGAAGACCAAGGAAGGTGAATTAAAATATGAAAAGCATGACAGGATTTGGAAGAGGAAACTATGAAAATGAGGCAAGACAATACATTGTAGAAATAAAATCTGTTAATAATAGATACAGCGATATAAATATAAAAATGCCAAGAAATTTAAGCTATTTGGAAGAAACAATAAAAAAGAGAATATTAAATGTAATTTCAAGAGGAAAAATAGACGTATTTATTACTTTTAATAATAATAGTGATAAAGGTAAAAATATAAATATAAATACTGGAATAGCCAAACAATATATTTCAGAATTAAAAAAACTTTCAAAGGAAGAAACAATTATTGACAATATAAATATAATGGATGTTGCAAGACTTCCAGATGTATTAAACATAAGTGTTGATGAAGAAGCAGAAGAAATTATTAAAGATGAAGTATTAAAAGCACTTGATATAGCATTAGATAATTTTATTCAAGCTAGAACAATTGAAGCTGAAAAAATTAAAATTGATTTAGAAAACAGAATACAGTTAGTATCTAATAATGTTGAAAAAATATGTGAGCTATCTACTGGACTTGTAGAAGAATATATAGTAAAATTAGAAACAAGAATTAAAGAATTATTAAAAACTAATGTTGTAGATGAATCAAGACTTGCTCAAGAAATTGTTATATATTCTGATAAATGTTCTGTGCAAGAAGAAATTACAAGATTAAAAAGCCATATATCACAATTTTTAAATTTAATAAATGTTGATGGCGCAATTGGTAAAAAAATTGATTTTTTAATACAAGAAATGAATAGAGAAACAAATACAATTGGTTCAAAAGCTAACAATTTGGAAATTACCAATTTAGTTGTTGATACAAAAACAGAAATTGAAAATATACGTGAGCAAATACAAAATATAGAATAGGAGATGTTTTTATGAAATTAATAAATATTGGATTTGGAAATATTATTTCTGCTAACAGACTTATTTCAATAGTTAGTCCTGATTCAGCGCCTATTAAAAGAATGATACAAGAAGCTAAAGATAGCAAAATGGCTGTAGATGCTACTTTAGGTAGAAAAACAAGAGCTGTATTAATAATGGATTCAGGTCATATAATACTTTCTGCAGTTCAACCAGAAACGGTTGCTGCAAGATTAGATAAAGATATAATAGAAGAATAAAAAAGGAGTGAATTAAAATGATAATTAAACCAACAGTAACAGATTTATTAAAAATAGTAGATAATAGATTTGAATTAGTAATAATGACATCTAGAAGAGCTAGACAAATTTCAACAACAGGAGTTACAATGACTAAAGTAAAAGAGAGATCTTGTATTACTCTTGCAGCCAATGAAATTGCAGAGGGTAAGGTGGTAAAATGCTAGTTCTTTTATCAGGTGTTTCTGGAGCAGGTAAAGATACAATAAAAAATGAATTATTAAAAAGAATGAATAATTTAACAACAATGCCATCATATACAGATAGAGATCCAAGGCCAGGTGAAGAAAATGGTAAAATTTATAATTTTGTTACAACAGAAGAATTTGAAACTAAAATAAAAGAAGGAGAATTTTACGAATATTCAGTACATCATGAGCACTATTATGGAACATCAAAAAAAATATTAAATGAAACAATGAAAAATGGAAAAATAATTATTAAAGATATTGAAGTTAATGGAACAGAAAATCTTTTAAAATTATTAAAAAACGATACAAAAATAGTAACAATTTTTTTAAGAGTACCAAAAGAAGAACTTCGTAGAAGATTACAACATAGGGTTGAAAAAGCAAGTATTAAAGAAATTGAATTAAGATTAAACCGATTTGATTATGAAGAATCTAAAATAGGTATATATGACTATGTAATAAAAAATGATGATTTAGAAAAAACAGTTCAGATAATTGAAACAATAATTCAAAATGAATATAAATTAGAAAATAATTAAAAAAGTATATAGAGATAAAATTTATCTCTATATACTTTTTCTTGTTATTGTTAAAAAAATTTGATATACTTATATTCAAATTAAAGGAGATAGCAAATGGTAGCAGAAATTATAATAAATTTATCAGCAAAACAATTAAATAAAACATACGATTATCTGATTCCAGATTCAATTTTAAATGAAATAAAAATTGGTTCTAGAGTAATAGTGCCATTTGGAAAAACAAAACAAGAGGAAGGCTTTGTTTTAAATGTAAAAAACAATTCTAAGTATGCAAACAAGGAAATTATAAAAATTGAAGACAATATTTTGACCGAAGAAAACATTGAACTTGCAAAGTTAATGTCTAGAAGATATTTTTGTAATATATCAGAATGTGTAAAACTAATGTTACCACCAGGAAATATTACTAAAGATTTTTCTAAAAGAGTAAAGGATAAAACTGCAAATTTTGTCTATTTAAAAAAAGAGCCAGCAGAAATAGAATTTTTAATAGAAACAAATAAAATTAAAACTGAAAAACAAATAAGAGTATTAAAATTTTTATTACAAAATGAAGGCATAACTATTCCAGATTTAGCTTTGATTACGGAAACATCAAGTAGTGTAATAAAAACTTTAGAAAATAAAGGTTATATAGAATTAGTAGAAGAAAAAATAGAAAGAAATCCTTTTATAAATAAAAATATAAAAAGAGATAAAGCGTTAGAGTTAACACTAGAACAACAAAATACCTATAATAAAATAAAGGATAGTGAATATAAAGAATTTTTAATATATGGGATAACTGGCTCACGGAAAAACAGAGATTTATTTACAGTTAATAGAAAATGTAATAAAAAAAGGAAAAACTGCAATTGTTTTAGTACCAGAAATTTCGCTTACACCACAAATGGTAGATAGATTTATTGCAAGATTTGGAAATTGCATTGCTGTATTCCACAGTAAGCTTTCAATAGGAGAAAGATATGATCAATGGCAAAATATTAAAAATGGTAAATCTAAAATTGTAATTGGAGCTAGATCTGCAATTTTTGCCCCAATTAGTAATTTAGGAATTATTATAATAGATGAAGAACATGATTCTTCGTATAAATCAGAGATGAATCCTAGATTTAATGCAAAGGAAATATCTAAATATATTGCAAAACAAAATAACATACCACTTGTTTTAGGAAGTGCTACACCAGATATTAATACTTTTTATAAAGCCAAAAATGGCACTATAGAATTAATAAAGCTTACCAAAAGAGCAAATAATGCTAATCTTCCACAAATAGAAATTGTAGATTTAAAACAAGAACTTGCAAATGGAAATAGATCTATGATAAGTAGGAAACTATATTCTAAAATAGAAGAAAATATTTGTAAAAAAGAACAAACGATATTATTTTTAAACAGAAGAGGATTTTCTACTTTTGTAATGTGCAGAGATTGTGGTTATGTTGCAAAATGTAAAAATTGTAATATTAGTTTAACATATCATTCACATACAAATAGTTTAAAGTGTCATTATTGTGGATATGAGACTAAAAATGTTAATATATGTCCTGAGTGTAAAAGTAAAAAAATAAAATATTTTGGAACTGGAACTGAAAAATTAGAAAATGAAATACATAAATTATTTCCAAATGCTTCTACGATAAGAATGGACATTGATACTATAAGTAAAAAAAATTCACATGAAGAGATATTAAATAAATTTAAGAATGAAAATATAAATATTTTAATTGGAACACAAATGGTTGTAAAAGGACATCATTTTCCAAATGTAACATTAGTTGGAGTAATTGCAGCTGATGGTAGTTTAAATTTAGAAGATTATAGAGCTAATGAAAGAACTTTTGGTTTGTTAACTCAAGTTGCTGGTAGAGCTGGACGAGAGAAAAAGGAAGGACAAGTTTTGATTCAGACATATAATCCAGAAAATTTTGTTATAGATTTTGCAAAAAAACAAAATTACGAACTATTTTATAATACAGAAATTGAATTAAGAAAACAATTGAAATATCCACCATTTTGCGATATAATAATGTTTGGAGTTACTTCTACAAATGAAATAGAGGTTGGTAAAGCTGCTAAAAAAATTTATGAATTATTAAGAAAAAATATAGAAAATAATGTTGCAATTTTTAGACCAGTACCAGCTCCAATAAGTAAAATAAAAAATAAATATAGATGGAGAATAATATTAAAAACAAAATTAAATAATACTATTATAAATTCAATAAATATGGCATTACAAGATTATTATAAATTAAATTTTAAAAATACTAATATAATAGTTGATGTTAATCCTAATAATATGAATTAAAAGGGGGAAACAATATGGCAACAAGAATTATAAGAGAAGAAGGAGACGAAATATTAAAAAAGAAATCAAGACCAGTTGAAACAATAGATGATAAAATTAAAGAATTAGTTCAGGATATGATTGAAACAATGCATAAATATAATGGAGTTGGACTTGCTGCTGTTCAAGTTGGAATTTTAAAAAGAATTGTAGTTATAGACTTATATGAAGATGGAGGCGTTCCATATATATTAATTAATCCTGAAATTATAAAAGAAAAAGGTGAACAAACTGTAGATGAGGGTTGCTTAAGTTTTCCAAATAAATTTGCCAAAGTAATTAGGCCTAAGGAAGTTACAGTTACAGCATTAGATATTAATGGTAAAAAATTTAAGTTAACAGGTACAGATTTACTAGCGCAAGCAATAGAACATGAAGTTGATCATTTAAATGGAGAAGTTTTTATTGATAAAATAATACCAGGTACTTTAGAAGTAGTTACAGAAGAAGGAAAAAATAATTAGGAGGTAGCAAAATATGTTAAATATATTATTTATGGGAACTCCGGATTTTGCAGTAGAATCATTAGATAAATTGATAAAAAATAAATATAATATTGTTGGAGTTGTAACAGTTCCAGACAAACCAAAAGGAAGAGGCATGAAATTAATACCAACAGAAGTAAAAAAATATGCTTTAGATAATAATTTGCCTTTGTATCAACCAGAAAAATTAAGAGATAATAATGAGTTTGAAAATGAAATAAAAAAATTAAATCCTGATATAATTTGTGTTGTATCTTATGGTAAATTAATACCAAAAACATTATTAGAATTACCTAAATATGGAGTTGTAAATGTTCATCCATCATTATTGCCAAAATACAGAGGAGCAGCACCAATACAATGGGCAATATTAAATGGAGATAAAACGACCGGAGTTACAACTATGTACTTAAATGAAGAAATGGATGCAGGAGATATTATATTGCAAAAAGAAGTAGAAATAGATCCTAACGAAAACTCTGGAGAGTTATGGAATAGATTATCTAAAATAGGTGGAGAACTTTTAGTAGAAACATTAAAAAACATTGAAAATAACAATTTAAAAAGAATTCCACAAGGGGATAAATTTACACTTGCTCCAATGTTAGAAAAACAAATGGCTAAAATAGATTGGGAAAACAAAACAGGAGAAGAAATTAAAAATTTAGTAAGGGGCTTAAACCCAATAATGGGAGCATATTCAACGTTGAATAACAAAAAAATAAAATTTTGGAAAGTTTTAAATATATCTAATGAAAAATTTTTGGAAGAACACAAAGATTTTAAAGAGTATAAAGATAGATTTAAAAATATAGATGCAGGAACAATTATATATGTTGATGGAAAACTAGGTATGTATATAAAAAGCAAAGATTCTGTAATTTTATTATTAGAAATGCAGGGGGAAAATTCGAAAAGAATGTCAACACCAGATTTTTTAAGAGGTAATAAAATAGAAGTAATAGATAAATTTAAATAAAATCAAATTTAGTTAAAAACACCAATTAATAAAACTATTAGTTGGTGTTTTTACTATAAATTACTAGTTTTTTTTAAGTATATTATAGGTTTAAAATAGATATGT
>DCHW01000035.1 GCA_002314935.1 Clostridiales bacterium UBA1742
AAATATGAAAAATATTGCACCAGTATTATTGATATACTTTAATCGTCCAGAATGTTTAGAAAAAACGTTTTCTTCAATAAGAAAAGTTAAACCTGAAAAATTATATTTATTTCACGATGGACCAAGAACAGATAGGGCCGACGATGTTAAAAAAATAAATGAATGTGAAAAAATAGTAAGTAATATAGATTGGCCATGCATTATAAAAACTAATTATAATAAAGAAAATTTAGGATGTGGTGTAGGACCGTATACTGCAATTAATTGGGTTTTTGAATTTGAAGAATGTGCAATTGTATTAGAAGACGATTGTGTTGCAAGTGAATCATTCTTTCCGTTTTGTACGGAAATGCTAGAAAGATTTAAAAATGATCAAAGAATATTTATGATTACTGGATGTAATCTAGAAATAAAAAGCGATGTAAGTAGTTCGTATTTTTTTGGTTATTCTGGAACAAATTGGGGATGGGCTACTTGGAAGAGAAACTGGAAAGAAATGGATTTTGAATGTAAATTTGTTGAACATAAAGAGGAATTCAAAATGCTTTCCAAGTTTCTTAAACATATAGAAGGATTAAAAGGCACTATTGAAGCTAAATGTTTTAGTGAAACGCATAACAAATTAATGGAAAAAGAGAATGTTAATTATTGGGATGTTCAATGGCAAGCTACTAGATATTTGAATCACCAATTATCTATAATTCCACAGAAAAATCTAATAACGAATATAGGCTTAGGTCCAAATTCAACACACGCTAAGAAAAGAAGAATACCTGCCAAGAATTATTCAACGCCTGGTGTTGTTCATTTCTGTTACAATCAAAACTATGAATTGATATTCCCATTAATTCATCCGACATACTTAATTCAGAATACCGCTTATGATAATCTAGTTGACAAGGCACTCACTCCAAGTTTCTCTACAAGAATTAAAAAAATAATTAAAAAATATATCAGAAAATAGTATGAATATTAAACAAATCAGTATTGGAGCATTAATCTCATATATTTCGCTATTTGTAAATATAATTATTGGCTTATTATATACACCGTGGATGATTGATTCTATTGGACAAAGCCAATACGGATTATATACATTAGCAAACTCTTTAATATCTCTTTTTTTAATAGATTTCGGATTAAGTTCTGCCATAGGAAGATTTGTGTCAAATTATCATGCAGATGGAAAGCAAGAAAAAGTTAACAATATCTTAGGTCTATCATTTAAATTGTATGTTGTAATTGATATAGTAATTTTTTCTATTTTAGTTGTTTCGTTTTTATTAATTGGCAAGGTATATGTAAATCTTACAAATTCAGAACTTCATCAACTCAAAATAGTATATATAATTATTGCTGTTTATGGTTTGATTAGTTTTCCATTTATGCCACTTAATGGAGTATTGACAGCATACGGAGAATTTGTACAAGTAAAATTTACTGATTTAATGTATAGAGTTTTTCTATCTGTTTTAGTAGTATTTGCTCTATCTTTAAATTTAGGCTTATATTCTATTGTTGTATTAAATGCTCTTGTAGGAATGTTTGTTATTGGTTATAAAATAATTATTATAAAAAGAAAAACACCAATATTATTAAACATTAAATATAAAAATTTTGAGTTAACAAAAGAAATTTTTTCTTTCTCATTCTGGATTACAGTAGCTGGTTTAGCCCAAAGGTTAATCTTTACTATTATTCCTTCTATATTAGGAGTTGTTGCAGATTCAAAGGAAATTGCAATATTTGGTGTAATTTCAACTATAGAAGGGTATATTTATTCAATAACAACAGCTATAAATGGAATGTTTATGCCAGTAATATCAAAAGAATATACAAAAAACAAAGAAGATTTAGCATCAAGAATTACCCCTTTGTTGGAAAGCGTAGGTAAATACAATTTTGCTACAAACGCTTTATTAGTGGTTGGATTCATTTTAGTTGGAAAGGATTTTGTTATTCTTTGGGTTGGAAAGGAGTATATTTCGGTATATTGGGGAGTAATAGCGGTAATAATACCTGGAATGTTTTTTAATCCTTTGCAAATAGCTAATACAGCTATGATAATAAATAACAAAGTAAGATACCAGGCTTTAATTGCACTGTTTACTGGAATTATTAATGTTATATTGTCTCTTTGTTTATCACCAAAACATGGAGCAATAGGTGCTTCAATGTCTATACTAATTGCTTATTCGTTTAGGTTAATAACATATTTGATATTTCACAAACGAATTATGAAGTTCAATATGAAACGTTTTATTACAAGATGTTACTTAAAAATGCTTCCTTGTGTAGTAATACCATTAATTCTATATCCACAAATAGAAAACTTATTCAATACAAACAACTGGATTGATTTAACATTGAAATCAACAATTGTTGTAATTTTATTTTTAATATCGTTATTGTTTTGTTTTGATAGAAAAGAATTAGAAATTATGCGTAATAAGTTTCGAAATGTATTTTTTGATCAAAAGTCGGAGTAATCATAAGAATGAATAACACGCCCCTAATTAGTATAATAGTGCCAATCTATAATACACAAAAATATTTAAATAATTGTATTCAGTCAATCGTATTTCAAACATACAAGAATTTAGAAATAGTATTAGTTGATGATGGGAGCTGTGACAATTGTCCCGTTATATGCGACGAATGGAGAAAAAAAGACAACAGAATAATCACTATTCATATAAATAATTCCGGTCAATCGGTAGCACGTAATATAGCGTTAAACAAAATAAAAGGAAATTATGTTTGTTTTTTTGATAGTGATGATTCAGTCGAAAATAATTATGTTGAAATCATGTATCATAAATTAGTAACGAATAATTTTGATGCTGTAGTTTGTAATATTCCAAATAAGTATAAAAATTTAGTAAATGGGAAAAATATATATGAATACATATTGAGGGATGAAATAGGCGGACAACTATGGCGCTGGATATTTAAAAAAGAATGTTGGAATAATATAAGATTTCCAATTAATAAATATGCAGAAGATGCAGCAGTAATTTACAAAGTAATTTTTGAAAAAAACATAGGTATAATAAACAAAGATTTATATCATTATAATGTTAATAATCAATCTAGTACATCAAATAGCATTAAGAATATAGACAAAAACATCATTGATAGGGCAATCATGTTTATTGATAGATATTATTGGATAAGAACAAATCATCTAAGTGATGATCTTCTAAAGATTGTATTAGATAAAGCAGTAGTGTTTTGTGCATGCGTAATTATTAGAAGAAATAAGGAATATTATGATATTAATGATCTAATATATGTAAAAGAATTTATCTATAAGGAAAGACGTAGTATTTTCTTAAGTAATGTTAGTGTAAAATATAAAGCATCTTGTTATTTGTATTATCGTTTTCCATTTTTATTTGAACTGATTTGTCGAATATTAAACAAATAAATATTATAATAATGCAATCCTTACCAAGTAGTTGATTTTATAAAAAATACCATAAAATATTTCTAATTCATATCTGTAATTTACATTCATTAATAACAGTAAAAAAATTTATATATCAATAATATTAAAATTATCAAAAAACTTAAAAAACAAATGAATAGTTTTAGATGTTAATAAAAAATAAATTTTATAAATACAAAAAGAAATAAAAAATATATAAAGACTGCTAAATAACTCATTAGATAATAATATGCATAAAGAAGAGTTTGCATAATTGTCAATTGGTAATCTATCAAGAACAAAATCAAAAATAAGATAACATGTAAATGATGATTTAGAAAGATTGTTTATAGTTTTACTATTAAAATCAATGTCAATAAATAGACAAAAAATGCATGCAGCGTAGATAATGACGAATGGATTATTGTAACTCCAAGCTTTACCAGCATATATTGAAAGTAAATAGATAATTACTAAACATAAAAAAGAGCAAATTAACAATAATTTCTTAGATATGATAAAGATTTTTCTATTGATTAT
>DCHW01000007.1 GCA_002314935.1 Clostridiales bacterium UBA1742
GTGACATATGTTTGACTAACCTTCACATAAAAATATAAAAAATACTAAATTGTGTTGAATAAATATATTGATATGTGTTATAATCTATGTGTAAAATTTTTGTAGGAGGAATTTATATGTTTAATTTTGAGGATTACAAAAAGAGTGCAGAGTTTATTCAAAACAAAATAAAAGGAAAAAATCCTAAAATTGCCATAGTTCTTGGGTCAGGACTAGGTGTATTAAGTGATGAAATACAGGATAAAATAGTTATTAACTATAAAGAAATACCTAATTTTCCAGAATCAACTGTTGCAGGACATGCTGGAGAATTAATAATAGGAAAAATTAATGGTAAAGAAATTATTGCTATGAATGGTAGATTTCATTTTTATGAGGGATATGATTTACAACAAGCAACTTTTCCAATTAGAGTATTTAAATTATTGGGAATAGAAAAACTTATACTTACAAATGCAGCAGGTGGAATTAATAAAGATTTTGTAGCTGGCGATTTTATGGTAATTGATGATTACTTAAGTTTCTTTGCAGAATCAGTTTTAAGAGGGAAAAATATAGATGAATTTGGTGTTAGATTTCCAGATGTAAGTGAAACTTTTGATAAAGAATTAAGTAAAAAATTAAAAGATATAATAAAAACACATACAGGTAGAGAATTTAGTGGCGTATATGCATATATGAAAGGGCCAACTTTTGAATCACCTGCAGAAATTAGAGCATTAAGAACAATGGGAGCAGATGCAGTTGGAATGTCTACTGTACCAGAAGCAGTAATAGCAAATCATTGTGATATGAAATGTGTTGCTGTATCTTGTATTACAAATATGGCAGCAGGAGTACTTGATGAAAAATTATCTCATCAAGATGTAAGCAATACAGCTGAAAGAGTGAAGGATATATTTAAAGAAATAATAAAAGATTTTATAATAGAGATTTAAAAGAAAATAGTATCAAAATTTAAATTTTGATACTATTTTCTTTTAATTGATTTTTTTAATTATTTCCTCTATTTCAGCTAAACGGGAAACGTTATTTCTATTTCCCATGTGCCCCACCCCTTTTATGAATACAGGAATGCTTTCAATTTGTGTAATAAAATTTTGTAAAATATTGAAAGGAATTACATGATCATTGTCACTATATAATGAATATTTGTAATTTATAGAATTTTTTAAATATTCAATTTGAGAATTATTTACAGAAAAATTAATAAAAGCTTTATTTAAGTCTTCTCTGTCGGGAACAGTAAATAATTCACAAAAACCGGCAACACTAACATATAATTTGGCTTTTAACTGGTTGTCAAAAAAATATTTAATGAAAAATGGATTACCAATAGAATGAGCAATTACAATGGTTTCTGGAGAAAAATAGTCTTTATATTCATTTAAGATATTTGACCATTTTACATAAGAGGCTTCAGAACGAATTGGGAAGTTTGGCATAATTACTTTATACCCATTATTTTCTAAAAAAAATTTTAGAGATGGTCCAAAAGTATAAGTGGTATCTCCATTAAACCCATGAATTATAAATGCTGTTTTCATATACAATCACCTCGGAACTACTAATTATTATAATAAACATTATAGCATAATTACTTTTTTGGTTGCAATTTATATATATACAAATTTATTAAAATTTTTATGGAGGTTTTTATGATTAATTTAGAACTAAGTGAAAACGAAAGAAAAAACTTATCAGAGGATGAAATTGAACTTGCTAAAGCAAGAAAATTAGAAATACTGTTAATACCAATAATAAGAAGAAATTTTCAGTTTTTTTATGCAGGTGGAGATTTGAAGGGAAAAGCAAAAGCATATAGAGAAACATTAAGTAAAGAAAAATTAGAAAGTGGATTAAAAAGTAAAAATAAAAATATTGCTACGGTTTGTAAACCATTATGCGAAACAGTTTCTGAAATACTAAGAGATAATGGAATAAAAGCAACAACAGTTTCATGTGATACAGATATGTTTAGACATACAGATGTATTATTGGAAACCAAAAATGGAAAAAAATATATAATAAACTATTTAGAGGATATTGAGAGAATTCAAACTGGAATGGATACTCCAGATTTTGCATCTGAACCATACTATATAAGAAGATACAAAAAATTTAATGATAATAATGCAATTACAACAGATGGAAAAAATATAGCTGAAATAGCATTTTTAACAAGTGATGAATTAAGGAAAATAGATAATGCATTAGGATATACTCAACATAATATGTATATGAATGATGTAATAAATCAAATAAAAAATGAGTTTTCAAATTATAGAAAAATAATGGCTGAAAATGAATGCGTTTCTGCAAAAATTGATACAAATGAAGAATATACTGATGAACAAAAGGCTAAAGCTAAAAAAGAAATTTATGATAAATACTCAAAGATGACAGAAGATGAAATACTTGAATCTAAAATAGATTGGTTATTTAATTATTTTAATGATAGGATGAGTATAAAGGGACATACAGATTTTGTTATGTTCTATAGTAGGTTGCTATTAAAAGAAGTATTAACTGATGAAGAATATAGTAAAATTAATAGATATGATTGCTTTATAAATATGAAAAAATTACCAAAAGAAAATATAATAGATGAAGTTTTAGATAAAGATAATCCAGATAATAGTGTAAAAAGTTATTTTTGTGTTTTAGAATTAGGAGATAATTTTTATATATTTTCTACAAAACCAAATGAATACAAAAAATTGGATAAAAAGCAATTTGAAGAATTAAGTCAATATGCTAATATTTCTAAATCTGAAAAACCAACAGATTTAATGTTATATTTATGTGATAGAGGAAATGCGTTGCCATTAGTTTTTCATCCATTAGGAAGTAAAATTTTAAATGATAGAGCAGAGTTGATAGATAAAAATTTAAGTCCAGAAGAAAGAATAAAAGCCATTGAAGAATTATCAAAACAAATAATAACAACTGATGAACCAGTTACAAGTATATTAATTCCATATGCTGATGGAAAAAGTAAATATTTATATATTAATGAGAATGATGAATTTGTTATAAAAGAAAATAACAAAGAAACAATTTATCATTATGATAAAGAAAATGATAAATTTGATATAGAAGAAAATGATTTTGAAGAAAGATAAATTAATCACAAAATAAGCACAAACAGGTTGAAATAAGGCTGAAATAAATATATAATATTTTATGTTATGGAATGATATTCATTAACTTTATTATACTCACATGTGTAATATAAATAAAAAATTTTTTAGGGGGAATTAAAATGTTGTACAAGGAGAAATTACTTTCTATGGCAAAGGAAGCTTCATACAACGCTTACAGTCCATATTCTGGATTTTGTGTTGGAACAGCATTGTTAACCAAAAATGGCAAAATTTATACAGGTTGCAATGTTGAAAACCACGGAATACAGTCTATTTGTGGTGAAAGAGTAGCCTTTACAAAGGCCTTCTCAGAGGGAGAACCTTCTGATAATCGTGATAATTATGTTGCGATTATGGTTGTAGGACACAACCGTGGTTCTGACAAATTTGGAAGGACTTTGCCTTGCGGTTATTGCAGACAGTTTATGTTTGAATTTGTAAATCCTGATTTTAAAATTCTTACCTGTGAAGGTGATGAAATCCAGGAGTATACACTTCAGCAGCTGTTGCCATTGGGGTTTGAGTTCTAGTACTACAAAAAATACGAAGGTTCAAAAGAACTTTCGTATTTTTTTTGTAGAAAAATCTTATTAGGTCATGCACTTTTATTTAATAAAAACATATAATTTGTTATAAGAAAATGGAGGTGCATAAATGCCATTATTTTTTATAAGCTTTTTAAATTTTTTAAAAAGTGCTGTATTTATGTTGGGGTATATATCCAATAATAGTTTGTTTCCAGAACCACTTTCAACTGAAGAAGAAGAACTCTTTTTAAAAAAATACATGAATGGTGATGAAGATGCAAGAAATATATTAATTGAAAGAAACCTAAGATTGGTAGCACACATATGTAAAAAATATAATATTCCCAATATAGATAATGATGATTTGATTTCAATTGGAACTATTGGTTTAATAAAGGGAATAAACACATTTAATGTAAATAAAGGAGTAAGACTTGCTACATATGCTTCTAGATGTATAGAAAATGAAATTTTAATGTATTTAAGAAGTATTAAAAAAATACGGAGCAGAAGTTTATTTAAACGAACCAATAGGAAAAGATAAAGATGACAATGAAATTTCTTTAATAGATATTTTGGTTAATGATGATAAAAATATAGAAGATGAAATAGATTTAAAATTAAAAACTAAAACATTATATGGTAAAATAAAAGAGATTTTAAAAGAAAGAGAAAAAGTTATAATTGAATTAAGATTTGGATTAAATGGAGATAAACCTAAAACTCAAAATCAAATTGCTAAAATGATGCGGTATATCAAGAAGCTATGTTTCAAGAATAGAGAGTAAAGCTATTGGAAAATTAGCAAATGAAATTAAAGAATAATATTGCATAAAAATTTATGATGATATAAAATAAAGCTAAATACAAAGGAGGAATTAATAATGGCTAATGTAAAAATAAATTTAAAATATAGTGAAATTAATGAAAAAGAGTTAATAAAAGAAAATACAAAAGTTCAAGAAATATATAAACAATTAATTACAATGTCAAAAGATAAAGAGCAGTTTGCTGGATGGTTAACTCTTCCTACTAAATATAATAAAAGAGAAGTTACAAAAATAAAAAAAGTTGCTGAAAAAATAAGAAATAATTCTGATATTTTATTGGTTATAGGGATAGGGGGTTCATATTTAGGAGCAAGAGCTGTGATTGAAAGTTTAACTAGTTCTTTTGCAAACTGTTTAGATGATGCTAAAAGAAAAGCACCACAAATATTTTTTGTTGGAAACAATATAAGCGCAAATTATTTAAATGAACTTATAGAGTGTATAGGAGATAAAGATTTTTCAATAAATGTAATTTCTAAATCTGGTACAACAACAGAACCTGCTATTGCATTTAGAGTATTTAGAGAATTTTTAGAGACCAAATATGGTATAGCAGAAGCTAGAGACAGAATATTTATAACAACAGATAAAGAAAAAGGTGCTTTAAAGAAATTAGCTACTGAAGAAAATTATGAAACATTTGTAATACCAGATAATATAGGAGGAAGATATTCAGTATTAACTCCTGTAGGCTTATTGCCAATAGCTGTTGCAGGAATTGATATTGATAAACTTTTACTTGGAGCTAAAATTGGACAAGATGATTTTGCAGATAATAATATAAAATATAATCCATGTTTTAAATATGCAGTTGCAAGAAATATATTATATAGAAATAACAAAACAATAGAAATATTAGCAAACTATGAACCAAAGTTGCATTATTTTACTGAATGGTGGAAACAGCTATATGGTGAGAGCGAAGGAAAAGATAAAAAAGGAATTTTTCCTGCAGGTGTAGATTATACAACAGATTTACATTCAATGGGTCAATATGTCCAAGATGGAATGCGTAATTTGTTTGAGACAGTTGTATATGTTAAGGAAACAAAAACTGATATTAAAATTAAACATGATGAAGATAATGTTGATGGATTAAATTTTTTGGCTGGAAAAACAATGAGCTTTGTTAATAAAAATGCAATGGCCGGAACTATTACTGCACATGTTGCAGGAGGAGTACCTAATATTATAATAGAAATTAAAAAATTAGATGAAGAAACTATTGGTGAATTAATATATTTCTTTGAGCTTGCTTGTGCTATATCTGGTAATTTATTGGGCGTAGATCCATTTAATCAACCAGGCGTAGAAGAATACAAAAAGAATATGTTTAGGTTGTTAGGAAAACCTGGATATGAGAAATAGTGAATAAATCAATTGACATTGAGTAAAAAAGAAAGTATAATACATATAGTTAATAAAAAACGTTGAAGAGACAAAGTAAAATAAAGGTTGCTTAAAGAGAGGATTAGTGAATACGCTGAAAGCTAATCTAAGTAAACATATTTGAAAAACTACCTCGGAGTTCTTATGTTAAAAGCTTAAGCGTTTAAGATACGTTATAATCTGTTTTTTAAAGTTAAACATTAGGGTGGAACCGTGTTATATGCACCCCTTATAGATGATATATCTATAAGGGGTTTTATTTGTTTTTAAAGGAGGAATTTATTATGTTTAAAATTAAACTTGAAGGTGGAAGAACAATGGAGGTTGAAGAAAAGACTTTTTGGCATACGACTTCCCATATATTAGCTCAAGCAATAAAAAGATTATACCCTGAAATTAAATTGGCAATTGGACCATCAATTGATAATGGCTTCTATTATGATTTTGATACAGATAAGCCTTTTACACCAGAAATGTTAGAAAAACTTGAAGAAGAAATGAAAAAAATAGTAAAAGAAGATTTGAAACTAGAAAGATTTGAATTGCCAAGAGAAGAAGCTGTAAAATTTATGGAAGAAAAAAAAGAACCATATAAAGTAGAATTAATTAATGATTTACCAGAAGATGCTGTAATTTCTTTTTATAAACAAGGTGAATTTACAGATCTTTGTGCAGGACCACATATTCCTTCTACAGGAAGTGTAAAAGCAATTAAATTATTAACATCATCAGGAGCATATTGGCGTGGAAACGAAAATAATAAAATGCTTCAAAGAATATATGGAATTTCTTTTCCAAAAGCAAGCCAATTAGAAGAATATTTAAATATGTTAGAAGAAGCTAAAAAAAGAGATCATAGAAAATTAGGAAAAGAACTTGATTTATTTTTCTTTGACGAAACAGCACCTGGAATGGCATATTGGATGCCAAAAGGTTTTACTATGATGAATACATTAATTGAATTATGGAGAAAAGAACACCAAAAAAGAGGATATCAAGAATTTTCTGGACCACAATTAAATAGTAGTGAACTTTGGAAAATATCTGGACATTGGGATCATTATAAAGAATATATGTTTGTATTGACAGATTCTGATGGAAAAGAACAAGCTTTGAAGCCAATGAATTGTCCTAATTCAATTAAACTTTATCAAACAAAATTAAGAAGCTATAAAGATTTACCATTAAGATTTAATGATATAGATGTGATTCATAGAAATGAAAAATCCGGACAATTAAATGGATTATTTAGAGTAAGAATGTTTAGACAAGATGATTCTCATAATTATATTACAGAGGATCAAATTGGAAGTGAAATAAAAGATATAGTTGAAATTGCAAATTATTTATATGGGATTTTTGGACTAGAATATCAATTAACCTTATCTACAAGACCAGATGATTTTATGGGGGAAATAGAAACATGGAATAAAGCGGAAGCAGATTTGAAGAAAGTTTTAGATGAAATTGCTGGAGAAAATAATTATAGAATAAATGAAGGCGATGGAGCTTTTTATGGCCCAAAAATTGATATTAAAATGAAGGACTGTTTAGGAAGAGAATGGCAAATGGGAACAATACAATTAGACTTTCAATTACCACAAAGATTTAATTTATACTATATAGATAAAGAAGGAGAAAAGAAAACACCAATAATGGTTCATAGAGCAATATTTGGATCTTTTGATAGGTTTATAGGTATAATTACAGAGCATTTTGCTGGAGCATTTCCAACATGGCTTGCACCTGTTCAAGTTAAAATATTACCAATTGCTGATTGCCATTTAGATTATGCAAAAGAAATAAAAAACAAGCTTGAAGAAGTTGGAATAAGAACAGAGTTAGATGAAAGAGAAGAAAAAATAGGATATAAAATAAGAGAAGCTCAGCTTCAAAAAACACCATATATGCTTATTTTAGGTAATAAAGAAGTTGAAAACAATGCAGTTGGAGTTAGATCTAGAAAAGATGGTGATATTGGCGCAATGAGTATAGATGACTTTATAAAGAAAATTAAAGAAGAAGAAAAGACATTTGCAAAATAAAAAATTTTGTAAGGAGGAATTAATTCTTTGAAAACAAATGAAGATATTGTAGATAAATTAAAATATTTAGGATTAGATTTAAATAATATTCCGGAAAGATATAAAGAATATAAAACACTTGATTTTAGACCTTCTAAATATGGTGATGAGAGAAATTATAAAATATATAGATATTTAAATATTAATGATATAGAAATATTAATAACTCCAACTAATAGAATGTGTGATATAACAGAAAAATATGGAAAAGCAGTACCTCTTTATGCATATTTAGATGAAAATAGTGAAGAAAATATTGAAAGACATACAACTTTTTTAAATATGTTAAATAAATTGAATATAAATGAAGTAGAAGATATAGAAAAAGAGCAAAAGGAATTAAATAAAAAAGTTCCTTTTACAGTTAAATATCCTAAAAATTATTTATGGCAAATTTATTATTCTGAATATACTAATAAATATTTTATGCTGGTTACTACAGAGGATTTAGATTATTCTGCTTTCTTTTATGTACTCAAAATGCAATTATCTAAAAAAAATTCAAAATTATTTGTACCAATTAGTTATTTGGATTATAGTAGACAATTTTTTAACAGAACAGAAATAGAAGAGATTGAAAAATATTTATGCTTTTTTACAAAAGAATGGCCTTTAATATATGAAGTGTATGATAAAGAAGAAAATTGCACATTACAAATAACGGGTGAAACTATAGTATATGATAGTATAAAAAGCAGATATAAAATAAAATTTAGTAAAAAAAATGAAGCAGAAAAATTTTATAAGTTATTAAAAGCTTTGTTTATATTACAAACACAATTATCAAATTATTATAAATTTGATTTAAAAATTGATTATAAGGGAGCTTTGAACTTCTATTTTGGAGATAAAAAAATAATTTATGAAATATTATCTAGTGTCATAAAAGAAGAATATATAAAAGCAGAAGATTTAAGTAAAAATATTATTAAAGAAAAAAATAATTATGAAAAAGAAATAAAGAAATTAAAACAAAAATCTCAAGAGCTGGAATTAGAGTTTATAGAAAAAGAAAAATTAATATCAACATTTTTAGAATGTAGAAAAAGTTTTTTTGGAAGAGTAAAATATTTCTTTACAAATAAAAAAACATTTAAATCTAAAAATGCAAAAAAAGAAGAAATAAAAAGTACAAAAGAGGATATTGATTTTATAGAATATACTGAAATAAAAGACCACTATACTCTTGAAGAACTTGTAAATTTATATAAGCAAATTATACAATGTGAAACATCTAATAAAGAATTGAAGCTAGATATTAAAGCACAAAAAAATAGAATAAAAAACATAGAAAGCAAAATAAAAAATGCAACTCAATATATTGAGGAAATAGAGGAGCATAAAAAAAGTATATTTGAATTTTGGAAATTTACTAATAAAGATAAAATTTCTGAATTGAATCAAGGTCAAACTAAAGAAGAAACAAAAGGAAACTTGAAAAAAGTATTTAATTATGAATTAGATTTTGAAAGCTTGAGTAAGATGTTAGATAAACGTCAAAGAGAAATATTGTCTCAAGAGGAGTTAAATAGCATATTTGCTATTTCTACATTTTTACTAAAAGATATAAATACAGTTTTAAACAAAAAAAGTATTTCTAAAGAAAGATTAGAACAAGTAAAAGTTATTGCAGCAAAAGAAAAAATGCTATTTAGTGAAGAAAATTTTGATATATTTGGTGCAATAGATACAAGTACTAATAAATTAAAAACATTAGCAAATAGAAAACATAGAGAAACAGAAAGAGAATTATTTAAAATATTAGATATAAATCAAAGTACTACTATAAAACAATATACAGATATAATTAACAAAGTAATAAAAGATTATAATTTTGCTATAAAAAGAATGAATACAAATATAGAATTATCAGTATATGCTGCTCAGGATGAAATGGATGTACTTAATATATTTTATATAAATCCAGAAAAAGCAATAAATGATTTTAGAAATAATGAAGAAAATGAAATTAATCTTTACAAAATAAAAATTAATGAAAATACACCGATTTTAGCACTTACAAATATAATTTATTACAACAATACTAATAGAACTTTGCCATTAGGAATGAATATAACTGATGGAATATTAATAGACACATCACTTATAGAACTAGAAGAAGTAGGTAAGGAAAAATTTAATATAATAACATATGAAGAACCTCAAAATGAAATGTCAAAAATAATTGTAAAAAAATTGAATGTATTTGAGTACCAGGTAAAAGTATAAAAATTAGGTGGCGTTAATGCCACCTAAAAAATTTTAAATAAATTATTGATAAATATAAATAAATAGTGTATAATTTAAAAATCATATGCCGATGTGGCGGAACTGGCAGACGCACCAGACTCAAAATCTGGCGGGAAACCATGTGGGTTCGAGTCCCACCATCGGTACCAATAAGGATTTTCGTCGAACTCTTTAAAACAATTGGTAATAAAGAGTTTGATGAAATCAAAAAATGAATATTATTTCACAATATAGTCGATTTAATCGGCTTTATTTTTTTACTTTTTTATATAGAAAGTATGAAAATAGCCTCAAAATATTGAAAAAAGGAGGTTTTTATGATATGATATGTATTGTTAAGAAAAAAATATCAATAGCAAAAGAATTACTTTCTAAAATTGAATGGGCTTGCACTTTTAGTAATTGTGAACCAAAGATAAAGAATGGTAATTTGAGAATGGTTAAAAATACTAATTTTGCTTATGTAGAACCACATAAAGTTATTATTAAAGATAAATTATATTTATTTTTTAATGAACATGATTATTTCTATATAGGTAATTTAAATAATAAAATACCGCTCTCAAAATTAAAAGAATTTATCAGTGTTAACTAATACTAAAAGTTATTTTTTCAGCAAGATAAAACTAAAATCATAAAATTAATTTCAAGTGTTAGTTACCAAACTAGCACTTTTTGTTGTTTTAGGAGGTCTTAAATGGAGAAGAAAGAAAAGCAAATTGCAGGTATTTATATTAGAGTAAGTACAGAAGATCAAGCTCGAGAAGGATTTAGTTTAGGAGAACAAGAAGAAAAATTAAGAACACTTTGTAAATATAAGGAATTAGAGGTTTATAAAGTTTATAAAGATGCAGGAATTTCAGCTAAAGACATGGAACATAGACCAGCTTTTCAAGAAATGCTAGAAGATATGAAAAAAGGGAAAATAAATTATATTGTTGCATATAAGTTGGACAGAGTAACTCGTTCTATAAGAGATTTAGAAGTTCTTATTACAGAACTCCAAAAATATCATTGTTATTTAATTTGTGAGAGAGATGATGTAAACACATCAACAGCTAATGGAAAATTCTTTGTTAGAATGCTAACTGTTTTATCACAATTAGAAATTGAAATAGTATCAGAAAGAACAAAATTCGGAATGACAGGAGCAATTAAAGCAGGACATATAGGAGGACATTGTCCATTAGGCTATTATAGAGATAAAGATAAATCATTAAAAGTAGATAATGCTACAAAAGATGTTATATTAAGAATATTTGAAATGTATTTAGAAGGTAAAAGTAACCAAACAATTGCAAACATCTTTAATGAAGAAAAAGTTTTATATCCTCAAAAGAAAAAGTGGACGGACTCAATAGTATCAAAAATTATAAATAATAGAATATATGTAGGAGATGTGGAAAGATATAAATCTGACAATGATAAAGAAACAGAAGTATTTATGGATGTTGTACCTCCTATTATTACAAGAGCAATGTGGGAAGAAGTTCAAAAACAAAAAGAAAAAAATAAAGCTTCATATTGCAGAGATAGAGTTTATATATTATTTCAAAAATTAAAATGTCCTAATTGCGGCAAAATTATGGTTTGTAAAGGTAGTGGTGGAAGTAAAAAGAAATATATTTACTACCATTGCGATAATTGCAAATTATATTATAGAGAAGATTTAATAGAAGATTGTTTAATTGAATATATTTTAGAATTAGTTGAGTATGATTTTCAGGTAAATAAATATTTCTATCCATTATTTGCAGAAAAAACGGATAATGAAAGCAAAAAGATAGAAAAAGAGATTAATGATTTAAAAGGGCAAAAAGAAAGATTAAAAAAAGCTTATACAAGTGGAATACTTGAAATGGAAGATTTTGCAGAAGATTATAAGCTAATTGAAGAAAAACTTGCTATATTAGAAAACCAAAGAATCAATGCATTGGATTTGGACAATGAAGATTTTAATCCTCAACATTTAATGGCTCAGCGTGATATAGAAAGAGAAAAACTAACTGAAGCATATATGTATAAAGATGTATTATTAAAATTATGGACTATGAAAAGTAAAGATGAAAAACAGACACTTATATCAAAGTTTATAGACACTGCAGAATTAATTAAAAACAAGGACGGAACTTTTGAAATAGGAAAAATAAATTTTAGAAGTAGCTTTATAGAACAGATAGACAAATTATACAATAAAGGACTTATAGATTTTCCAACATTATTAGAACGAGATGGAAAACTTGAAGATACTAAAATTAGTGTAAATATGAATGAAAAGCAATTAGATGATTATTTAGAAGAACTAAAAAAAGAACTGGATATTAATTATCTTGATTTAGGAGAATATTATTTTCATGATGACAAAATTGATACTGATTATGATACAAAAACTGAACTAGCAAAAATAAGAGAAAAATATATTGAATTTAGATTAAAGAAAAATCAAAAGATAGTAAGATTTGTAGCAATAAAAAAATATAAAAACTTTTTAGCAAAGCCAGAAGGAAAAATGAGGCTTGGTGTTGTTACTCATATTACTTCAAAGAAAACGCATAAATAATTGTTGCAATAATACTTTTTATATATGCTGTTGCAACAATTAAATTAACGTGGCACGTTTTGTTTTTACTTTAGTAAAAATGAAAGTGGTGATAGTTAATTTGCCTCGCAGAGCCCCCGAGTTATGATGGCACGTCATAACTCATAGGGGGTTAGGACTTATGACAAGGTCAAAGTCCTATGCTTCGAAGTAAGTTCGAAAGGAGAAAAAAGATGGAGCAGAAATTAGCTTATTCTTTTCACTTAGGCAGTGATAAAAACAAAAGTAAATTAGCAAAAAAAGTATCAAAAGGAAATGTATCAGGTACTACTTCTTTATCAAACAATGCTATTCAAAATGCAAATGCTTTATCTAAAGTAAATAAGCATAACTTACGAGATTATGATAATCAAAGAGAATTAATAAGAGTAGTCTATGGCTCAAATGATATTGTAAGAGATGTAAAAGAATTATATTTAACAGAATTTGAAGAAGCACGTATTGAATATAACAATAATCAAACAAGAAGTGATAGAAAAATTAGAAACTACTATTCAAAAATAAGCGAATCTCAAAATGACCTTGCTTGTGAAATTATAATAGAACTTGGAGATATGGACTTTTGGCAAGATAAAGATGATGAATATAGATTTAAAATGATAGATGTATATAACGAACAAGTAAAAGATTTAGTAAAAATAGTTCCAACTTTTAAAATAGCAAATGCAACAATTCATTTTGATGAAACATCTCCTCATATGCATGTTGTAGGAGTACCTGTAATAGAAAATTGTACAAGAGGTATGAAAAAGCAAGTAGGAAAAACTAAGATTTTTACAAAAGAAAGTTTAACTAAAATTCAAGATAAAATGAGAACTGCTTGTATAAAGTCTTTTAATAAATTTTATGATATGGATATTAAATTAAAAGAAAAACAATTAGGAAGAAATCAAGATATAAATGTAAATGATATGGCTGAATATAAAAAATTTAAAAATCAATATGAGAAAAATAAAAAAAGATTAAATCAGGTTCAAGAAAAGACTAAAAGTATTGATAATCAAGCTGAAGAAATAAACTCATTACTAACAAACCTAAAACAACAACCATTTAATAAAAATAATAAACTTATTTCAAACGAGGATGCCAATAAAGTAATAAAATTTACTGAAAGTATAAAAGATACTAACAAAGATATTATAAAGGTAAATGACCTAGATTTTATAATAAAAGAATATGATAAAAATATGGGCAGAGTTAATAATGAAAATAGTTCTTTGAAAAATCAGATAAAACAAAAGAATGAAGAAATTGCTATACTAAAATCTACAATAAAAGAAAAAAATGAAACAATTGAAGATTTGGAATATGATAAAGAAGAATTAAAAGGACAACTTAGTAAATTTAAAGAGTTTTGGCGTAGGTTATTATCACATTTCCAAGAAATGATAGGATTTAATAAAGATAAGCAATATAAATATGTTAGTGATGATTTATATAAAAACGGAATATTTGATGACAATGATAATGAAATAGCAAACAACCTTAACAGAAAGGTAAAAACATCAGAAGAAATTGAACAAGATAAAAAGAAAAGTAAAAATAGAAAATTAGATAGATAAAATTAGGAGGTACAAATGTTAAATAGAGAAGAATACATTATTAATATGATTAAAGAAATGGATATAAAAGATAAATTAAGACTTGGAATAGCAATGTTTTCAAGTTCATATACAAATATAAATTATAATAAAAAAGAAATGTTTGAAAAAATGGATAACCAACTAAAGAAGATTGATGATACATATATAATGAGCTTTTCAGGAATATATGACCATACAGTAGTTATGTTTGTAATGTCAAAAGTAATGGAATTTACAAAAGAAGAACAAAATAGAATTGCAATGTATTTGGTAAATAGTATATAAAATTTTTGATACAATTTGCAATTAACATAAAAATATGATAATATATTAAAGCAAAAATGCGCAAATATCCTTATTTTTGCAACTGTAAGTCAGGCAGTTTTATAAAAAAATTTTTTAAAGGAGAAAGTATTATGCAATTTTTAATTTCAGAAGAAAATCTTATGAGTTTGGATTCAAAGATTCGGGCAGAATTTGCAAGGCATATGATATATGGAATAAAAACGAGGAATATGCTTTTGGAAGACAATGATTGGGGAGTAAGAAAGGCTGTTGCCGAAAATATTAATAATAGTGAGAAAGTTTTAACTGAACTTTCAAAAAATTATCATTTCTTCATACGAGAAGCAGTAGCCCAAAATCCCAAGACACCTACAGAAGTCTTAGCTAAATTATCGCAAGATGAAGAAGTTTGCGTAAGACTTGCAGTAGCTAAAAATCCAAGAACATCAATTGAAACTTTGAAAGAACTTTCTAAAGATGATATGAAAAATATAAAAGCTGCAGTAGCAGAAAATCCAAATACATCAGCAGAAATCTTGAAAAAACTTTCAGATGATTTATACTGGCAAGTAAGAGAAGTAGTTGCTCAAAATCCAAATACATCAGAAGATACTTTAAAAAAGCTTTCAGAGGATGTTAATTGGTATGTAAGATATTTAGTAGCTATAAATGGAAGAACGCCAACAGAAATTCTTGAAAAACTTTCAGAAGATATTTATTATGAGGTAAGATTTGTTGCAGAGAGAAGAATTGCAAAATAAAGAGATAACAACCTATTTCCATTTTGGAGATAGGTTGTTATTCTTGCAATTAACATAAAAATATGATAAAATGTAAAAGCAAAAATGTGCAAAATTCCTTATTTTTGCAGCTGTAGGTCAGGCAGTGTATATAAAATAATTTTTAAAGGAGAAGAAACTATGAATTGCTTTGAAGAGGAGCGTTGTAAATTTGAATACAAAGTTTCACCTAATACAATCAAAAGATTGTATGGTGATTTGTTATCTAAAAAATATACTACAACTCCTACATCAGAAACAGTAATTACTAAGTTGTGTCTTGATGTAGATACAATGATGGTATACTATGCTTTTGGTTATGGTGGAGATGTATATCCATTATCTCCATATTTGCAAGAAGGGAAATTTGTAAAAGCTGTTCAAGTTGAAGGTTATAAATACACATATATGCTTTTAGCTATGGTATAATAACCGAATAAAAATAAGCTACCACACTGAAAAGTGTGATAGCTTATTTTAGTATCTTATAATATTATAAATTTGAAGCTTTAGGAATAAGAATTTGATCTTCTGTAGCATCAAATTCAAACTTCAAACTGTAGCAATACTCCTGTTTATTATCATCGAGAATAATAACTTTGCAATAATCATCACAAACTTCAATATCCTTTATAATTTTGTTTTTTCCGCCTACAGGTATGCTTACTCTCCCATCAATCCAATGATACTGATTGCAATCAATTGTTGCAATTATCTCTTTGTCTGTATAGAACAGCAACACTCCTTCTGGCGATACAACAAGGTTAGGTTTTTTTAGTAAGAAATCATAAATGTCCTTCTGAATGATAGCATGATTGATTCCTACCTTGTCTGTGTAATAAACAACTTTTTTCTCATCAGTGATTTTAAAATCCAATTGTCCAGTATCACAACAAGTTTTCACACAAAGCTCTACTGTTGTTGCTGTAATACTTTTAATAAAAGAGTTTAAACGGGGTTCACCTTTGAGATAATAACACTTAACTTCATCACATCTGTAGTGGACAATTGGATTCTTTTCTACAAACTGCAAAATACTCCAACCATCTATAACTACTAAGTAATTTTTATTAAACTCTTTGTTTTCTTCTTTAGAGATTTGATTTTCAGGACCGAAGTTAATTATCCGCATTGCAATAGGAATATCTTTAGATACTTTTTCTGCCATATTAATACCTCCTAAATTTAGTTTTACAAGAACTATGGCTTTTGCTTGTAAGGTTTAGTTAGTGCTGACCTTAGAAATAAAATACTATTTATATCTCACTAACGTTACTATTTTATTAGAATATTTCTAATAAAAGCTATTATATTTTATCATGTTTTTATGTCAATTGCAATATATTAAAAAAAGTGCTCTATTGAGCACCTTTTTTAATATATTGCAATCTTTAATACTTTTCATCAAAATGTACTAAAATAATAACTTTTTAAAATCAATTTTAAGGCTTTTAAATTCTAGGTTAATATATTTGCTTAGAAATACAGGTATAAGGCTTATTGTAAGTTATTAAATAAAAATCAGTAGTTTCATTTATGATTCTATTAATTTTTTATTTGATAATTATATTATTTTATGTTATTATTTAGAAAAATATATAAAATTAGGAGAAAAAATGAAAATTGGGATTGATATAGATAATGTTATTTCTAATATGGATGAAGAATTATTGAAAGAATATATAGAACATGATAAGACTATTAGAAATACTGGAATAGTAAATAATAATGCAAGGTATATAAGATATGAAATGTTTGATTGGACTAAACAAGAAGATGATGATTTTTATTATTCAAATATAGAAAGAATAGCACAAAATTTTAAACCAATTAAAGATTCAAAACAAATAATTGATTTATTAAAAAAAGAAGGTCATGAAATATATATAATAACAGGAAGAGATAATGGAGAATATACTAATCCTCACAAAATGACAGAAGATTGGTTAAAAAAATACGATATATATTATGATAAGCTGATTTTTACAAATGCTTATAAAAAAAGTCAAAAGTCAATTGAATGTATAAAAAACAATATAGATATAATGATTGAAGATAGTATATCTACTTGTATTGATTTGAAGGAAAATAATATAAATGTATTAACAATGAATACTAAATATAATATACAAGATACAAACAATGAATTAAAAAGAGTAAGTACCTGGAAAGAAATATATGAATATGTTTTAAATTATAAAAAAGTTAATTTGTAATAAGAGAGAAAAATAATGAGTAGTATTTTTGTAGAAATTAATGTATTAGAAGATAGCACAAATGAAATATTGTTTAATGGAGACATATTAGTTGATGAAGAAGATGGATGGTTTGAAGGTATGTCTAATAGTCAAGAAGAAATGGTATTTGGAGTATTTCAAAGGCTTAAAGCGATTCAAATATATAGCTTAAATAAAAATACACAAATAAATAGTTTTTATCTATCAAGGCCATTATTTACTTATTCTGGACTAGAAACATCTCATGATGGCAAAAAGTTAAGTGTAAAAATGATTGTACATAATAAAGATAGAGATCCAAGAGATATGGATAATAGTGAAAAAGAAAATTTTTCAAATCAACTTACTGAATTTAAGCAAAATTTTTTAACAGGAAAGAAAAGAGAGCTTTATAATAAATATTATTCTAAGAGAAAAGAAATTTCAGAAATGGTTAAAGAAAAAATGAAAAATGAAATTTCAAAAAATTCAATAAAATTAATTAAAAATAATGACGAAAGAATATAATTGCTTGTGAATTATATTCTTTTATGTTATTATTTATAAAAAATGGAGAAAAAAAGTGAAAAGATTATTAAAAATAAGTTTTGATAATGCATTATTATCATTTATACCAATTTTATCATGGTTATTAATTGGAATAATAATAGATAAATCATTAATTAATATTTTTACGTTAATTTATCCAATTCAATTTATATGGTTAATTTTAAAAAATATATTTATTACAGGAGCTAATATTAGTAAGGAAAAAGATAAAAATGATAATGCGGTAATGTCTGCTTTTATAATTGGAAGTATAATTTCGTTACTCATATGCTTAATATTGATATTTAATATTGATAAATATATATTATTTATGAATATGTCTGTTAGTAAATACAAGATATTTGCAATATATTATATTATTCAATTATTTATGCAATTTATTCTTTCATTTATTTTGGAAAAACTATATTATGAAAAGAAAAATACTCTTGCTAATAAATATACATTAGCGTTCAATATAATAAATTTTGTAGCACTTATAGGCACATCATTAATTACAAAAAATCAAATAATAATTACTATAATTACATTAGTTGTTTTAGGGCTATATACATTAATAGTATTAATAAAATCAGTTAATAAATTTAAATTCAAATTAAATTTATTGAACTGTATTAAGTATAATTCTGTTGATTTAATAGGTAATATAGTAATGTTTATATCATATTTAATTGGACTTAAAATTGTAACAAATTATGGAGAAACTTATGCTGCAGCAATATCTTTTATATCTTTAATAACAGATACACAGTGGGATGTAATAATGGCTGTTGTAACTGTTGCACAAATAGATATAAGTAAAAGATGTTTTAATTATAAAGAACATTTAATTAATGCATATAAGCTATTATTAATACTAATTATAAGTATATTAATTTTATTTATTACATTATACAGATTTTACGATTTGAATTTAAAAATAGTGAGCATATATTTAGCAATGGAAATAATAGATTTTATAATTCATCCATTATACAAAATGAAATGTGTATATTTAACTTTAGAGTATAATCCTAAAAAAACATCAACAAATAAATTTATAACAGGAATTTCAAGAATGTTATTCTCATTTATACATAATCCATTTTGCACAACTTTAGGACAATTAATATCATCTACATATGAATGTATTAGTATAAATATTATGTATAGAAATTATAAAAAAGGAAATTAAGGAAATGAAAATATGTATTGTAAGACATGGACAAGTTCCTCATAATGCTTTAAAAAGATACAATTTGAGAGATGAGGATTTAAATCAAGTTGGAGTAGAACAAGCGGAAGAATTAAGAGATAAAATAAAAGATATTAAATTCGATATTATTATATCATCTCCACTAGAAAGAGCAAAACATACTGCAGAAATAATTAATATAAATAATTATGAAATTATTTATGATGATAGAATTAAAGAAAGAAGTTGTGGTTCTTTAAGTGGTATACAATTGGAATCCACAAATAGAGAAGAATATTGGAATTATTATACTACATTAAAACAAGGAACATCAGAAGATATAAAATTGTTTTTTGAAAGAATATATGATTTCATAGATGAATTAAAAACTAAAGATTATAATAATGTTTTAATTATAGCCCATAGTGGCGTTTCAAAAGCTTTTAGTGGATATTTTGAAGGCATAAAAGATGGAAAGTTTTTAAATAGAGGCTTAAAAAACTGCGAAATTAAAGAATATATGTTAGAATAAGTATAAGTAATTTGAAGAAGTAAAAATAAATAAAGAAAGTAGGAAAAATTATAATGTTAGGAAATATATTATTAGGAATAGTATCAATATGTACAATGATTTCATATCTACCACAAACAATAAAATTAATAAAAACTAAGAAATCAAATGATCTAAGTATTAATTCTTGGATTCTTTGGGTTGCAAGTAGTTTGTCATATACTTTATATGCATATCTTTGTAGTAATGATTTTATGCTAAGATTTGAAACATCTCTAGAGACGTTTTTTTGTATAACTATAGTTTTATTAGCTATTAAATATAAAAATTAAGAAAGAAAGGAGTAATTATCATGGAAGAAAGAATAGTAAAACCTTTTACAATGTGGAGACATTTTAAAGGAGCAAGATCATTTGTAATAACAGTAGCTCAACATAGTGAAACAGGAGAGAAATTAGTTGTTTATCGTTGTATGGACAATAATGGAAAAACAAATCATAAAGATGGAATTTATGCAAGACCATTAGAAATGTTTTTATCAGAAGTAGACCATGAAAAATATCCAGATGTTTCTCAAAAATATCGTTTTGAAGAAATAGTAGATTAAATCTACAAAACCTCTAAAGTAATTCTTTAGAGAGTTTTTCAAAAAATTTAGAAAAAATATTAAAATTTTTTAATTTAAATACTTGAAATAATTTTAAACATTTGATAATCTATATTTAATAAATCGAATTATATTTAAGAATAGATTTTAGGAATATTTTTCGCAAACGTGTTCCTAAATGGTACCAGAGAAGCTGTAGCAAAGCTACAGCTTTTAATATGCTTAAAAAGTGGGATTCGAAAAGGAGTGTGTATTACTTGTATATTCTAGGTATTTGTGATAGTATCTTAAATATATAAAAAAGAAGGTTAAATTATGAAAAAAATAGTTACAATACAAGATATATCATGTGTTGGAAAGTGTTCTTTAACAGTAGCGCTTCCAATAATATCATGTATGGGAATCGAAACTGCAGTTGTTCCAACAGCAGTATTATCTACCCATACTGCTTTTGATGGGTTTACGTATAGAGATTTGAGTAATGATATAGTATGTATACAAAAGCACTGGCAAAAAGAAAAATTTGAATTTGATGCAATATATACAGGATATCTTGGCTCGATAGAGCAAATAGATATTTTAAAAGAATTTTTCAATAAATTTAGAAGACAAAATAATTTTATTTTTGTAGATCCTGTTATGGGTGATAATGGAAAATTATATAAAGGGTTTGACAAAGATTTTGTTAAACAAATGAAAGAACTTTGCAAAACTGCAGATGTTATTGTTCCTAACTTAACAGAAGCCACAGCAATGCTAGATATTGAATACAATGAAATATATAATACTAAGCATATAGAAGATATATTAATAAAATTAAGTGATTTAGGACCGGAAAAAGTAATTTTGACAGGGGTTAGTTATAACGAAAATGAAATAGGTGTTGTTTGTTATGACAAAAATCAAAATAAATTTTATCAATATTTTAAACCTAAAATAAATGTTAAATATCATGGAACTGGAGATGTTTTTGCAAGTACATGTGTAGGAGCTTTGTTAAATGATAATACATTAGAAGAAAGCATAAAGATTGCAGTTGATTATGTGTGGGAATGTATAAAATATACTTATGATAATAAAAAAGAAAATGCATATGGAGTTGATTTCGAAAAAAAATTACATATGTTAATATAAAAATTGAGTAGGTGTTATTATGAGTAAAAATATGATTTTAATTGTTAATCCAAAAGCTGGAAAAGGAAATATTAAAAGAAAATTACCTAAAATAATAAAAAACTTTTCTGGAGAAGGTTATTTTATTGAAACGTGTTATACAAAAAAAGACTATAAACCAAAAGACATACTGGAAGACCATAAAAACATAAAATTAGATTTAGTTGTATGTTGTGGCGGAGATGGAACGTTAAACGAATTAATAAATGCGGTAATGCAAATGGAAGAAAAACCTTTAATTAGTTTTATACCATTACGGTACAATGAATGACTTTGCTAAAACAATTAGAATGTCTACTAATAAAATATTTTTATCAAAACATATAAATGAAACTAGATTAATAAAATCTGACACAGGTTCTTTTAATGATACATATTTTAATTATGTTGCAGCATTTGGTGCTTTTACACCAGTTTCATATGTGACACCAAACAAATTAAAAAAAGTCTTTGGGAAAATAGCTTATTTTATTATTGGAATAATATATGTTGGAAAAATAAGAAGCTACAAAGTTAAATTTATAGTTGGTGAGCAAGAATTTGAAGATAATATTATATATGGATCTATAAGTAATTCTAAATCCATAGGAGGATTTGAATGGTTTAAAAGAAAAGGTGTCAAAATTAATGACGGAAAATTCGAGGTGCTATTAATAAAGAAACCTAAAAAATTACTTGAATGGATTAAAATACTTAATCTACTTATAATAAAAAAACATAGTAAAAAGTATTTTTATTATTTTCAAACAGATAAAATAGAAATAAAATCTGAACAAAATTTAACATGGACAATTGATGGAGAATATGGTGGAAGAAAAAAAGAAATTACTATAAAAAATAATAAAGAAGCAATAGAATATGTTATACCAATAAAAATATAAAAAACATATATTTTTATTAAAATTAAAACCCTTTAAAACCCTTGATTTTAAAGGGTTTTAAAAAACACAAAAAAAACTTTAAAAAAAATCAAAAAAAGTGTTGACATGGTACAACAATCTGTGCTAAAATAATTCTTGCGTTCGACAAAAGAACGTTAAACAAAAAAGCACATTGAAAAAAATAAACAACAAATCCTTTGA
>DCHW01000017.1 GCA_002314935.1 Clostridiales bacterium UBA1742
TTCCCCGAAAAAAATTGACACTATCATTAATATTCTCAATATTGAAAAGTATTTGAAAAAGAGGTATAATAATAAAGCAAAGGAAATTGAGGTAAAAATGAAATCAAAATATTGTGATTTAAAAAATGAAGTTAATATAGAAAAAATACAAGAAGCGGCTAATGAAATAAAAAAAGGAAATTTAGTACTATTTCCAACTGAAACTGTTTATGGTATAGGAGCTAATGCACTGGATTCAAATGCAGTAAGTAAGATATTTCTTGCGAAAGGTAGAGCAGGAGATAATCCGTTAATTGTACATATTTCAAATAAAGAAATGTTAAATGATTTAGTAAAAGAAATTAATGAAATTGAGCAAAAACTTATAGATAATTTTTGGCCAGGACCATTAACTATTATATTTAATAAAAAAGATTGCATTCCAAGTAATGTGTGTGCTGGATTAAATACAGTTGGAATAAGAATGCCAAGTAATGTTATTGCAAATGAATTAATAGAATTATCAAATTGTCCTATTGCAGCACCAAGTGCAAATATATCTGGAAAACCAAGTGGAACTAGAATAGAAGATATAATAGAAGAACTTGACGGAAAAGTTGATTATATTATAGATGGAGGAATGGTAGATATTGGTGTAGAGTCAACTGTTATAAGAGTTGTTGATAATATAGTACATATTTTAAGGCCTGGGAAAATAACAAAGGAAAATATAGAAGAATTAGGCATTAATGTTATTGTTGAAAAACAAATTATGGAAGAGGTTGCTAAAGATGATATTGTAATGTCTCCTGGAATGAAATATAAACATTATGCACCAAATACTAAATGCTTAATGGTATACAGTGAAGATAATGATAAACTTGTAAATAAAATAAATGAAATTATAAAGGAAAATAGAAATATACTTGTACTAGGAAAAACAAGCAATTTAAACAAATATAATGCTAAAGAAAAATTAAATATGGGTGAAAGCTTGGAAGAAATATCTCATAATATATTTACTTTATTGAGAAAAGTTGATTCATATAATGCTGATTTAGTAATAATTGAAGGTGTAGAAAAAAACGGATTAGGACTTGCAATAATGAATAGATTAATAAGAGCTTGCAATCATAATTATTTAGAAATATAAAAATATTTTGCAATTGAATTTTGTAATAAAAAAGAAAAGTGAAAACACTTTTCTTTTTTGTATACAAAAAATTTCTAATATAAATGATATAATTATTCAACAGATGTTTCGTTAGTATCAGTAGGTGTAGTTGGTTCATAATCTTCATCTTCATAATCATAGTCATAATCTTCATCTTCATAATCGTAATCGTAATCGTAATCATAAAAATATTGACCAAATGCTTCGCTATAACCAACTTCATAACCATCTGCATAACCATTTGCATAACCTTCATTTTTTCCTTTTTTATATTGTGATTTAGTCATAAATACACAAATTATTATTGCAGCTGCAATTAATAAAGTTATTGTAATTGAAAAAATAGCGGTTGAAAGAGATACAGTTATTCTTTTGTTTTCAATTCCTTGTCTTCTGTCACCTTGACGTCTATCTGACATATAAAGACCTCCTTTGTAAAAATATATATTAATAATATATGATTAATATATAAAAGTCAATAAATAGAAAAAAAAACCTTAAAACACTTGACAAATGAAGAAAAATAGTGTAAAGTATTATAGCATTACAAATTTAATTATAGGAATGTGTAATATGGAAAAGAATGTTAAAATAAGTATTTTGTGTCAAACATATGGAAAACTTTTAACTGAAAATCAATTAGAAATCCTAGAAGATTATTATAATAATGATTTATCTCTTTCTGAAATAGCTGAAAACAAAAAGATTACAAGGCAGGCGGTAAGAGACATTATTAAGAAAGGAGAAAATAAGCTTTTTGAATTTGAAGAAAAGCTTGGAATTATGAAAAGGACATTAAAACAAGAAGAGCAAATTTCAACAATTTTGTTGGAACTTACAAAAATAAAAGAAAAAACATCAGATAAACAAGTAGCAGAAATTTTAGCACATATAAAAGAAGAACTAAATTGTTTAGTATAAAAGAAATGAGGTGGCTAAATGGCATTTGAGGGATTATCATCACGATTACAAGAAATTACAAGAAAACTTGGTGGTAAAGCAAGAATAACAGAAAATGATTTAAAAGAAGTTTTAAGAGAGGTTAAATTAGCCCTTTTAGAAGCTGACGTAAATTATAAAATTGTAAAAGATTTTATAAATGTTGTTCAAGAAAAGGCTTTAGGACAGGATGTTTTAAAATCATTAACTCCAGGTCAACAGGTTATAAAAATAGTAAGAGATGAAATGACAGAACTTTTAGGAGGAACATCAAGTAAAATTTGTTTTTCTCCAAATCCACCAACAATTATAATGCTTGTAGGTTTACAGGGATCAGGTAAAACAACAACTGCAGGAAAACTTGCAAACTTATTAAGGAAACAAGGAAAAAAACCATTGTTAGTTGCCTGTGATGTATATAGACCAGCAGCTATAAAACAATTACAAGTAGTTGGAAATAGTTTAAATATACCAGTATTTGCAAATGAAAATTCTAAAGATGTACCACATATAGCTAAACAGGCAATAAATCAAGCAATATCAAAATTAAATGATGTAATAATATTAGATACAGCAGGTAGACTTCATATAGATGAAGAACTTATGCAAGAATTAAAAAATGTTAAAGCAAATGTAAAACCACATGAAATATTATTAGTGGTAGATTCAATGACAGGTCAAGATGCTGTTAATGTTGCTGAAAGTTTTAATAATAATCTTGGAATTGATGGAATAATTTTAACAAAACTAGATGGAGATACTCGTCGGTGGTGCTGCTTTATCTGTTAAAAAAATTACAGGCAGACCAATAAAATTTGCTGCAACAGGAGAAAAATTAAGTGATTTAGAAGCTTTTTATCCAGATAGAATGACATCAAGAATTCTTGGAATGGGAGATATGCTTTCAATAATAGAAAAAGCAGAAGAAACATTCGATTTAGAAGAAGCTCAAAAATTAGAAAAGAAATTAAAAAAGCAAGAATTTGATTTAGATGATTATTTAACACAACTTAGACAAATAAAAAAAATGGGGTCATTTTCATCAATATTAAAAATGATACCAGGAATGAATAAATTGAAAGATGTAAAAGTTGATGATAAAGAATTTGTTAAAATTGAAGCAATAATATGTTCAATGACTAAAAAAGAAAAACAAAATACCCGTTTATTAAATGCAAGTAGAAGATTAAGAATTGCCAAACGGTAGTGGAACTACAGTGCAGGATATAAATAAATTTATGAATTCATATGAAATGACTAAAAAAATGATGAAAAATGTTCAAAATAACAAAGGCGGAATGAAGAATGCTTTAAGAGGATTAGACATGAATTCATTAAAAAATATGAAATTTTAAAATGTTATTAATTTTTAGTATAATAGGTTTTCTATTATATAAAAGATATAATCGCTATTAAAATAACAGTAATGGCGAAAAAAATATATATAAATTAAAAGGAGGAAAAAATTATGGTAAAAATAAGACTACAAAGGGCAGGTAAGAAAAAAGCTCCATTTTATCACATTGTTGTTGCTGATTCTAAATCACCAAGAGATGGAAAAATAATTGAACAAATTGGAACATATGATCCAATGACAAATCCAGCTACATTGGTTTTAGACAAAGAAAAAACAGAAAAATGGATAAAAAACGGTGCTAAACCTACAGATACAGTTAAACAACTAATAGAAAAGGAGGCTTAATTAATGACAGAAACATTAACAACAATTATTAGTAGTTTAGTTAATAATCAAGAAGCTATTTCTATAAATAAAATTGATGAAGAAAAACTTATCAAATATGAAGTGAAAGTAGCGAGTGAGGATATGGGTAAAGTAATTGGAAAAGATGGAAGAAATGCAAAAGCCATTAGAACAATTATGAAAGCTCTAGCATCAAAAGATGAAAAGAAAATATCTATAGAGTTTATTAATTAAGGAAAAAATATGAAAGAATATTTTGAAATTGGTCAAATTGTTAATACATCTGGATTAAGGGGATATATAAAAGTAAAACCATTCACAGATGATATTAAAAGATTTAATAAATTAAAAACAATATATATAATGATTAATAAGGAATTAAAAGAATATACCATAGAAGAAGTTAAATATGTAAAAAATTCGGTATTATTAAAACTAGTTGGAATTGATTCAATAGAAGAAGCTGAAAAATACAGAAATTATTATGTACAAATTAACAAAAAGGATGCTCCTAAGCTTGAAAAAGATTCATATTTTATTGCGGATATTGAAGATTGTAAAGTTTATGAACAAGATACCAATAAATATCTAGGTATAGTAACAGAAGTTTTTCCAACAGGAAGTAATGATGTATATGTTGTTAAAAGTGAAGAGGGAAAACAAATATTATTACCAGCAATTAAAGATGTTATAAAAAACGTTGATATTGAAAATAAAAAAATAATTGTAAAATTATTAGAAGGATTAATATAAAGCCTATGAAGATTGATATATTAACTCTTTTCCCAGAAATGTTTAATTCGTTAAATGAAAGCATTATAGGAAAAGCAATAGAAAAAGGTATAATAGAAATTAATGTAATTAATATTAGAGATTTTTCTAAAGATAAACATAAAAAAGTCGATGATACTCCTTATGGTGGAGGAGCTGGAATGGTTATGAAGGCTGATGTTGTGTATGAAGCATTTAAAAGTATTGATAATAAAAATGCTAAAACAATATTTTTATCACCACAAGGTAAAACTTTAAATCAAAATAAAGTAGAAGAAATAAGTAAAAAAGAACATATAATTTTACTTTGCGGACATTATGAAGGAATTGATGAAAGAGTTTTAGAAGAAATTGTTGATGAAGAAATATCAATTGGAGATTATGTATTAACTGGTGGAGAATTGCCTGCAATGGTTTTGGTAGATAGCATTTCTAGATATATTGAAGGAGTAATTAGTTCAGAATCTGTAGAAGAAGAATCATTTTCTAATGGACTCTTAGAATATCCACAATATACAAGACCAGAAATATTTTTAGGTAAAAAAGTGCCAGAAATTTTATTATCTCGGAAATCATCAAAAAATTGCTGAATGGAGAAATAAAAAATCTATAGAAGTTACAAAGAAAAAAAGACCAGATTTATTAAAATAAAAAGGAGGAAATTTTAATGGACATAGTTAAGTCAATAGAACATGAACAAATGAAAAACAAAATTCCAATGTTAAAAGTTGGAGATACAGTAAAAGTTCATGTTAGAGTTAAAGAAGGAAACAGAGAAAGAATTCAAATTTTTGAAGGAATTATTATTAAAAAACAAGGTGGAGGAGTAAATGCAACATTTACAGTAAGAAAAACATCTTATGGTGTTGGTGTAGAAAAAACATTTTTAATTCATTCACCAACAGTAGAAAAAATTGAAGTTGTAAGAGTTGGTAAAGCAAGAAGAGCTAAATTATTCTATTTAAGAGATAGATTAGGAAAATCTGCAAAAACTAAAGAAAAAGTTGGAGCAAGAATTGAAACTAAAGAAATTACAATTAAAGAAGATTTAGTTGAAGAACCAGTAGAAGAAGTTGAAGAAACTAAAGCTGCTGAAGAAGTTGCTGTAGAAACACCAGTAACAGAAACTGTTGCAGAAGAAACAGCTGAAGAAGCTAAAACAGAATAATAAAAATAAAAAATGAGTTGATTAATAATCAACTCATTTTTGTTATGCGCTTTATCAAATTATTTTGTAGATTGTGCATTTTTAGCATATTTTTTTAGCTTTTCATAAGCTAAATATTTAATTGTTCCTGCAGGAAATTTGCCTTCTGAGTTTTTCTTTCCAGCAGGCACACCTGTTAGTATTTCTATACCTTCATCTATTGTAGAAATAGCATATATATGGAAATTTCCATCTTTTACACTTGAAATTACGTCATCATTTAAATTTAAATTTCTAACATTTTGGATTGGAATAATTACACCTTGATCACCAGTTAATCCACGTGATTTACATGTTTGGTAGAAACCTTCAATTTTTTCGTTAACACCACCAATTGGTTGTATAAATCCTTTTTGATTTACTGAACCTGTAACTGCAATGGATTGATTTATAGGTATTCCAGATAAGCTTGATAAAATAGCATAAAGTTCCGTACTAGATGCACTATCCCCATCAACTCCATTATAAAGTTGTTCAAAGCATAAACTAGCATTTAGAGATAACATCATATCTTGTGCAAATTCTTCTCCTAAATATCCTGAAAGTATTAAAACTCCTTTAGAATGAGAAGAACCTGACATATCAATTTCTCTTTCTATATTTATAATACCATCTTTGCCCATAAAAGTATTTGCAGTAATTCTTGATGGTTTTCCAAAGCAATAATCTCCAATAGTTAAAATTGTTAAACCATTAATCATACCAACTTCAAAACCTGTTGTATTTATAAGTAAAGTATTGTCTTTAATCATTTCCATATATTTTGCATCATATTTTTTTACACGATCAACTCTTTCAGATAGTGTTTTATCAATAAATTCTGCTGTGACTACTTTATTTTTTGCAAGTTTTGCCCAAGTTGAAGATTCTGCAATTATTTCTCCAATTTCATTAAAACGTGTTGAAAGCTTTGTTTTATCGTCTGCTAATTTTGAAGCGTATTCTACAATTTTTGCCATAGCATATTTATCTAAAGGTAGCATACCTTCTTTGGTAGAAAAACTATGAACAAATCTAGATAATTTATTTATATTTGATTCTGTTCTAGGTGCATCTTCTTCAAATTCAACTTTGATTTTAAATAATTTTTTAAAATCAGGATCAAGAGATAGAAGAGCATGATACAACTCTGAATCTCCTAATAATAAAACTTTTACATCTAAAGGAATAGGTTCTGGCTTTAAAGAAATCATAACCATATATGAACGTTGTTCCATATTATTTTCAATATTTATTTCTTTTACTAATAATGCTTTCTTTAATGTCTCATAACAAATAGGATTTGCTAATAAGTCACTTGCCTGAAGAATGATGTACCCACCATTTGCTTTATGAAGTAATCCTGATTTTAACATTGTAAAATCTGTTTTTAGCATTCCATATTGATTTTCGTATTCAAGTTTTCCAAATAAATTATGATACAAATAGTTTGAATCCATAATAACAGGAGAACCTGTTAGGTTACTATTATCAACAAATAAATTAACTCTATAATTTAACCAAGGTTTTACATTTTCTTGTTTTAAAGTTTGAGCTTTTGTTTCATCAACTTCTTCTTTAATAAATAATGAAATATTTTTTAAAATATCTTTTTTTATTGCCTCGAAGAAAGTAATTAATTTTGAATTCTTTTTATATTTTGTTTTTAATGGATTAATATGTGAATTAATTGTAATAAGAGCAATGTTAGATTGCCATTCTTCAATCTTTTTATCATTTTCTTTTTCCATTATTTTTATTTGATTAATTACAGTAATGATTTGGTCTTGAACAATAGAAGAATTATCTTCAAAAGTTTTTTTAGTATCATCATCTAATTTGTCGAATTCATCTTCTTCTAAAGCTTTTCCATCTATTACTGGCATCATATAAACACCATTTTGTGCTGTTTTAACTTGAAATCCACTTTTTAAAGCTTGTTTGTTTAACTTTTCAAGCATTTTATTTTTTTCTTCTTCAAATTTGCTTTTCATTAAGTTTTTTTGTTTATCAAAATCTTCATTTGCAAATGTAGCCATAATGTCTTTTTTTATATTTATAATAAAGTCATCCATTTCTTGTTTAAATACTTGACCTTGACCAGCTGGTAAAGAAATAGCAACAGGCTCGTTTGGATTATGAAAATTATAAATATAACACCAATCATTTGGGGTTTTTTCTTTTGATGCAACTTGAGTAACATATTTTTTTGTGTACATTGTTTTTCCTACACCTGATGGACCTTCAAGGTATAGATTATAACCCTTAGAATCAACTTTAATACCAAATTCTAATGCTTTAATTCCACGGTCTTGTCCATAAATTAAATCTTTGTCTGTAATTTCATCAGTGGTATCAAATTTAAATAAATTTGGATTACATAGTGTTTTTAAATCTTTGTAGCTTAATTCATTTTTTTTCATTCGTTTACCTCCATCGTCATTATTATGGCATCTTCTGTACCATTATAATATTTTTTCCTAATTCCAACATTTTTAAAACCAAAAGTTTCATATAGTTTTATAGCAGGAATATTTTGTGAATTTACTTCTAATGTTATAGAAGTAGTTTTTTTAAATTTGCATATTGCAATTAATTTATTTAATAACATTTTACCAATACCATTGTATCTATGGTCCTTTTTAACAACAATATTTGTAATATGTATATCATCAACTGATTGCCAAATTCCAGCAAAACCAACCACTAGGTTATTAGATTTTGCAACAATATATGTGGAATTTGGATTTTGTAGTTCACTTTTAAATACAGAATATGTCCAAAAGTCGTCAAAATCAGTTAAAAGAATATCTGCAATGGAATTTAAATCAGAAATTTGCATAGTTTCAATTTCTATATTATCCATTTAAATCTTTCATCCTTTCAGCTTGTGATTTTCGAAGATACATTGGAAGAAGAGTATCTGCATTTTTAAAAGTACCATTTTTAAATTTATTGTATGCACAAATATTAATATTTTTAGCATAAATTTCTGGTGTTAAAACAAAAGTACCATTTAATAAGTCTTTATGTAATAATGCACCATCACCAATAAATGATATGTTTTCATATTTATTTAAAATAGGTAATAGGGTGTTTATATCATCTGCATAATAATTTTCTAATTGGTTATAATTAGAATCAAATAAACCCATATAAACTTGATTGTTTCTTGCATCTATAATTGAGCAAATTGTTTTTGCATTATTTGCACCATATGCAAGTGCTTCTAAGGATGAAACATCAACAACAGGCACTTTCAAAATTTCAGAAATTGCTTTAATTGTTGAAATACCAATTCTTATACCTGTAAAAGAGCCAGGACCAATATCACATGCAAGTAAATTAATTTCTGATAAGGCAATGTTAGTTTCTTTCAAAAGGGAGTCTATTAATGGAACCAAAGTCTCAGAATGTGTTTTAGTATTGTTAATATGTAATTCTTTAATAACATTTAAATCTTCAGATAGACATACAGAAGCAGTACTACTAGAAGTTGAAATTCCTAAAATTTTCATATATTTATCTCCTTGAGAATTGGCTTTAATTTATCTGAATTGGTAAAAATATTTAAATATCTAATATTTTCATCTTGGTTATCTTTAGAAAATACAATTTTAATATAATTATTTGGTAATATATCTTCTAATAGTTCACCCCATTCAATAATACAAATGCCATTATCGAAATAGTCATATCCACCAATTGCGTAAAATTCATCAATGTCTTCTAACCTATAAACATCAAAGTGATATATGTTTGTATTAGATGCTTGATGCTCATTTACAATAGTAAAAGTAGGACTTGAAATTTCATCTTGTAAATTCCAAAAAGATAAAAAACCTTCAGTAAATTTTGTTTTACCTGATCCTAAATCACCGAGACAAAACAACAATATCACCTTTTTGTAGTTTACTAGCTAATTTATAGCCAAATTCTTTTGTTTCTAATTCATTATGAGATACAAAATTACACATATTTTCACCTTTAATATTTTCTAAACATATTTTATATTAGTTACAAATATTTGTAAACAATAAATTTAAAAAAATTAAAAAATTTTAAAAAATATATTGACAAAAGCTAAAACCTAGTTTATAATCTATAAACGTAGCAGGGAAATGCAGGTGTAGTTCAATGGTAGAACCTCAGCCTTCCAAGCTGATGACGAGGGTTCGATTCCCTCTACCTGCTCCAAAAAACTCATAGTGTAACTATGAGTTTTTTTATTTTAAAATTGTAGTTGCCAAAATTTCCCGTCAGACTGTCTAAAAATTAATTAAAAATTTGGTTATGCAAATCGTAGGGGCGATTTTAATCGCCCGAAACTTCAAAGAAATTTCTAAAAAAATATTAATATAATACCTCAATATAGGTTTAAAATAGATATG
>DCHW01000064.1 GCA_002314935.1 Clostridiales bacterium UBA1742
GACACATCATTGACTAACCTACAAACAATTTATAAAAAATTGTAAAAAGCACTTGATTTTTAATATGTTTTGTAGTAATATATTTCGCAGGGTGTAAAAATTATGAAATTAAATGTAGAATTTAAGTTAATAAAATTTACTATAAATGCATGTTTATTTTGCATTAGTTTTGCATTTTTTCATAAATATATATTTTTTATTGTTCACTAAAATTTTTAATTTTAGTGTTTTTTTTGCCCAAAAATAAAAAAATAGGAGGAAAAAATGGAAAAAGAAAACAAATTATTATTAGACGTAAATGAAAAACCAAGTATTGGAAAGTGGATAATACTTGCGTTACAACATGTGTTTGCAATGTTTGGAGCTACAATATTAGTTCCTATATTAGTAAATGCAGGTGCTGGAGAAACTGTACTAACAATTCCAGTTGCGTTAGTTTCTTCAGGAATAGGAACATTAATTTATATATTGTGTACAAGAGGAAAGTCACCAGTATATTTAGGAAGTTCATTTGCTTTTATATCTCCACTAATAGCGGCATACATTAAAGGTGGAATTTCTGGAGCAATGACTGGAATTATGGCAGTTGGAATAGTATATATAATTTTTGCATTATTAATTAAATTAATAGGAAAAAATTGGATAAATAAATTATTACCACCAGTAGTAATTGGACCAATGATTATGATAATAGGACTTGCACTTGCACCATCAGCAATTAGTCAAATAGGATTAACAGAAGGAACTGCGTTTGTATGGCAAAATGTAGTTGTTGCACTAGTAGCATTTTTAGTAACAGGAATTGTGGCAGTTGCTGCAAAAGGATTTTTAAAGGTTATACCATTCTTAATAGGAATTGTTGCTGGATATTTAACAGCAATTGCTGTTGGAATTGTAGATTTTACTCCAGTGGTAGAAGCTTCAATTGTGGGATTACCTAATTTTATAATACCATTTGTTGATTATACACCAAGCTTTTCAGCAATATTAACAATAGTTCCAATTGCATTAGTTACTATGGCAGAACATATAGGAGATCATACTGCATTAAGTGCAATTATTGGAAAAGATTTATTAAAGGAACCAGGTTTAGATAAAACGTTATTAGGTGATGGACTTGCAACTTTTATAGCAGGAGCTTTGGGAGGACCTGCAAATACAACATATGGAGAAAATACATCTGTAGTTGGAATGACAAAAGTAGCATCTGTTTGGGTAATTGGTTTAGCTGCAATAATTGCAATTGCATTAGGATTCTTTTCTAAATTTACAGCATTAGTATCAACAATACCAAATGCTGTTTTAGGCGGAGTATCTTTATTATTATATGGATTTATAGCTGTAAACGGATTAAAAGTATTAATTCAAAATCAAATCGATTTTAATAATACAAAAAATGTTATTGTGGCATCTGCAATGTTAGTTTTAGGACTTGGTGGTGCAGCAATATCAATTGTAAGCGGAGATTTAGCAATAACAATATCTGGAATGAGTTTAGCTGCAATTGTAGGTATAATATTAAATCTATGTTTACCAAATGAAAATTCAAGTGAAAAAGAAGATAAAAGTAAAAATACAAAAATAAAAAAAGAAAAAGTAAATGTTTAATAAATTTATAAGATATATAGAATAAAGCACTTCATATTGAGAAGTGCTTTATTTTACTATTCGGTTGCATTATTATTATAGAATGCTATTGAGAATAATCCACAAATACCAACAATTATATATATAATTCTTGTTATTACAGATAATGATCCAAAGATGTAATCTACTAAATTAAAACTAAAAAGTCCAACAAGCAACCAGTTTAGAGCACCAATAATTACAAGAGTAAGAATAATTGAGTTAAAAACCTTCACTTTAAAAACCTCCTTTAATTTGTGCTTATAATTAATAGTATGACAAAAATATTGATTTTTATACATTTTTAAAATATAATAAAAAAAACAAAAAAAGGAAAAATAAGATGATAAAAAAGAATGAAGAATATATAGTAAAAATAATTGATAATGGATGTCAAGGAGAAGGGATTGCCAAAATTGAAGGGATTCCAATTTTTATTGAGAATGCAATTAAAGATGAAGAAATAAAAATAAAAATTTTGAAAGTTCAAAAAAATTTTGCATATGGAAAAATTATAGAAATATTAAAGGAATCTAAAAGCAGAAAAGATTCAGATTGTAATACTTTTTCTAAATGTGGAGGTTGTTCTTTAAGACATATGGATTATGAAAAAACACTAATAATTAAAGAGAACATTGTACAAAATTGTTTAAATAAAATGGTTAAAGAAAATATAAAAATTAATAATATAATTGGTATGGACGAGCCATTTTATTATAGAAATAAATTACAATATCCAGTAGGATTTTTTAACAAACAAAAAGTTATGGGTGTTTATTCAATGAGAACTCATAATATAATTCCAACAATAGAATGCAAAATCCAAAATAAGCTTTGCCAAGAAGTTGCAAATTATGCATTTGAATTTATAAAAGCTAAAAATATAAAAGCATATGATGAAAATTTTGGAAAAGGTACAATTAGACATATAGTTGTAAGAGTTGGAATAAAAACAAATGAAATTTTATTAACTTTAGTTTTAAATGACAATCAAATAAAAAAAATAGAAGATGAATTTGTAGATTATATGATAGAAAAATTTCCAGAAATAAAATCAATAGTAAAAAATTATAATAGTGAAAAAACAAATGTTATATTAGGAAAAAAATGTGAAGTGATTTATGGACCTGGATACATTTATGATGTATTAGGGGATTATAAATTTAAAATTTCTCCATTATCTTTTTATCAAATAAACCCAATACAAACTGAAAAACTATATTCAATTGCTGTAAATAATGCTATAGAAAATTATTCAGGTAAAGATATTGCATTAGATTTATATTGTGGAATAGGAACTATAGGAATTTTTGCATCAAAATATTTTAAAAAAGTTTATGGAATTGAAATTATACAAGAAGCAATTGAAGATGCAAAGGAAAATGCAAAAATAAATAATATAGAAAATACAGAATTTTATGCAGGTGATGTAGAAAAAATTTTACCACAAATATTGGATAAAGAAAAAATTAAACCAGGAGTTGTTTTTGTTGATCCACCAAGAAAAGGATTAGATAAAAATACTGTACAACTACTTTTAAATTTGGAACCACAAAAAATTGTATATGTAAGTTGTAATCCTGCAACACTTGCTAGAGACTTATTACTTTTAGAAGAGAAATATTCAATTAAAAATGTTCAACCAGTAGATATGTTTCCATATACGCATCATGTGGAGTGCTGTGCGTTGCTATGTAAAAAAGAAAACTCTCAAACCATACAGCAGTAAAGGTTATATACAAAACAATCACTTATTAAAATTCAAATAAAATCATTTAAAATATCAAAAGTAATATGGAAGGTTGTAAACGGTCGACATGTCAACGGAACATATTACGAAAAATTTATTTTAATTATTATTACACCAGAACTAAAAAAAATGAATAAAGGGAGATGATAAGGGATGGATGAAAATTTAATTGGTAATGAAAAAAATATCATTTTTTACGAAGATAAAGAAGGAAATACCAAAGTAGAAGTAATATTGCAAGATGAAAATGTATGGTTAAATAGTAAAGCAATATCTAATTTATTTAATATAGATAGAACAGTTATTACAAAGCATATTAATAATATATATAATGATAATGAATTAGAAGAAAATGCAACTTGTGCAAAAATTGCACAAGTTCAAAAAGAAGGAAATAGAAATGTTAAAAGAAATATTTCATATTATAATTTAGATATGATTATTTCTATAGGTTTTAGAGTAAATTCTAGGACTGCAATAAAATTTAGAACTTGGGCTAATAAAATAATTAAAGAGTATATGGTTAAAGGTTTTGCTTTAAATGATGAAAGATTTATAAATGGAAATAAATTTGAAACTAGATATTTTGATGAATTATTAGAACGTATTAAAGTAATTCGTACAAGTGAGAGAATGGCTTATCAAAAAATTACAGATATATTTATTGCAAGTAGTGTAGATTATGATAAAAAATCAGAAGAAGCATATACTTTCTTTAAGATTGTTCAAAATAAATTACATTATGCTATTACAGGACATACTGCAGCGGAACTAATATATGAAAGAGTGGATTCAGAAAAAATACATATGGGATTGACGAATTGGAAAAATAGTCCAGATGGATTAATATACAAATATGATGTTGGAATTGCTAAAAATTATCTTAACGAACAAGAATTAAAAAAATTAAACAATTTAACAACTTTATTTTTGGATTATGCAGAAGATATGGCAGAAGAACATCAAGTAATGACAATGAATGACTGGATTAAAGAAACAGATGAGTTACTAAAATTTAGAAAGAAAAAAATATTAAGTGATTCAGGTAAAATTTCCCATAAACAAGCTATAGAAAAAGCGGAAAATGAATATGAAAAATTTAGAATAAAACAAGATCAAGAATATATTTCAAGTATGGATGAAATGTATAAAAAATATTTAGAAGAAAATAAATGAGGTGTTTAGGTATGAATAACATGAAATACATTAATTCAAAAGGAAAAAAATTTACAGGGGAATTAATATTAGGACAAGATAATACAATACCATACATATTAGTAATACCAGAAGGTATTGAATATGGTAAAGAATTAATAGTAGAAAGTTTAAATTTAGAAGGAACGAATATTATAGAAAACATAGTACCACACATCGTTAAACAATTAAAAGATATGGTAGAAGTTATTGATGATGCACCAATATTAATTCCTTTTACTCCTGATGTAAAAGGAGGCAGACCATATTATCAACAATTATCTAGAGAATGCTTCGAAGAATCAGAAAACGGAGAATATGAAATACAATATCCTAGAATAGATTTAGAAATTATTAATGCTATTAATGACGCAAAAGATAGAGTAATGCAGATATCTGGAAAAAAAGTTGCAGAAAAAATATTTCTAAATGGATATTCTTCATCTGGAGTATTTGCTCAGAGGTTTGCATTAATACATCCAGAGATTGTTGGAAGAGCATTAATTGGTGGAGCTTCAGGCTCTATACCATTACCAATAGAAGAATTTGACTACCCTATTCGGAATAAGAGATTTTAAAGAACTATTTGGAAAAGATTTTGATTTAGATGAATACAAGAAAATTCAATTTGCATATTTTGTTGGAGAATTAGAAGCAAAAAATCCTGCATGGGAAAGAGATAAAGAAGGGAAAGACATAGAACGAAATGAAAATGGAGATAGAACAAATTTTAGTCAAATAATTCCACCAATGCATGATATGTCATATTATCCAAGAAGTATAGATACCCAAAGAGCAAAATATCAAAGACAAATTTTAGGAGAAGATTTATCTGAAAGACATCAAAAATGTATTGAATATTATGAACAAAATGGATATGCTATAACTAGTAAAATATATAGAGGAACAGAACATTTTGGGATATATACAAGAAGTAATCCATCTTTTGAAGCATTAATAAGAGATATAACTTCGTTTTATAAAGAAAGAAAAAAGTTTCCTGAAGATATAGCAGGAGTATCAGAAATAAGTATGAAACCACAAAGAGTAAGAGAACAAGAAGCTAATAACCCAATAATGCATGAATAGAATATTATTAAAGTATCTGTTGACATGTCAACGGAACATTTTACATATAAAAAATCACATTGCAACGGTGTCTATACAACCCATGTAGAAGTAGTTTCAAGTTTGAACTTGAAAGGCAAAAATATCTAATTTTGTCGAAAAGTTCTTTGAAAAAATTAAATAAGATATTGAAATAGATATAAATACATGACAATATACAAACAAAAGTTTGAAAAAAGAAAGACTATATTTATGAATGAGATTTTAATAGGAAATGAAAATAATATTATATTTTATGAAGATGAAAAAGGCAATTCTAAAGTAGAAGTAATTTTAAAAGAAGATAATGTTTGGTTAAACGCAAATGCTATTGCAAATTTATTTAATGTTCAAAGACCGGCAATAGTTAAGCATATTAATAACATTTATGATGACGAAGAATTAGAAAAAGATTTAACCTGTTCCATTTTGGAACAGGTTAAACTTGAGGTTTTAGAGTGAATTCAAAGACTGCAATAAAATTTAGAACTTGGGCTAATAAAATAATTAAAGAGTATATGGTTAAAGGGTTTGCTTTAAATGACGATAGATTTAAACAAGATAAAGAATACATTTCAAGTATGGATGAAATGTATAAAAAATATTTAGAAGAGAATAAGGGTTAAAATATGATTTTATATGCAACAAACCAAACAATACAATAATTTGATATACCAATGTCTAATGAATTATCTTCATTTAATAGAGCTATGGAAGAGAAAGTAATTGATGCACAAACTAATGGCGGTTTGTTAGAATGGGGATTGAAATATTTTGAATTTGATGGAAGAAAATGTGTACAAGCAGTTAATCTTGATGTCTTTTATCAGCTTATATTATAATAGAGAAAAGGTAACATAAAACTTGAAAAAATTTTAATTTTGTTATATAATTTTGCATAGCAAAAACCCAATTATAAAATTCATAATAATAATTTAGAATGGAGGATTTTATGGGAAACAAAGCAAAAATGTATGTAGATGTAATGTCACTAAGTAACGAAGTGACGGGCTCATGCTTTTTGTGTGTGCTTAAACTACCAAATAAGGAGGTAATACGGTTTATAGTTGATTGTGGATTGTTTCAGGAAGATGGATATGATGAACTAAATTATTCATTTCCATTTAATGCAGAAAATATAGAGTTTGCATTAATAACCCATAATCACATAGATCACATTGGAAGAATTCCATTATTGTATAAAAATGGTTTTAAAGGAAAGACCTATTGTACAAATCAAACGAAAACATTAATGCCTTTAGCTCTAACGGACACATGTAAAATTTTAAAAGATGTTTGCAAACGTCAAAATAGGAAACAAATTTTTAGCGATTATGATGTTGAAACAGCAATTAAAAACTTTTATGGTGTTAGTTATAACGAAAAAATCAGTGTTAATCCCAATATAGATGTTACATTTTTAGAAAATGGTCATTTGATTGGCGCAGCCATGATTTTAGTAGAAATAACATATCCTAATGAAGAGCCAATTACCTTATTGTTTTCTGGTGATTACAAGAATGAGAATGTATTTGCTGATATTAGTGAATTATCTGAAAACCTTAGAAACAAACGAATTAATTTATTTATTGAGTCAACATATGCTAAAATGGAAACTAGTGAAATAAAATATGAATTTGATGAAAAAATAATTAATGGAATTTGTAATAAAAATTCTATAATAATTCCAGTATTTTCTTTAGGAAGATCTCAGGAAATATTATTAAAATTAAAACAACTTCAGGAAAATAATTTATTAGATGAAGCAATACCAATTTATTTTGACGGAAATTTAGCACATGCGTATACAAGATTAATGCTGAATAATCCAGAGATAATTACTGAAAATATGAAATTTTTACCGAAAAACTTAACTTTTGTTGATGCATCTATTAGAGAAAATTTATTGGAAACAGACAATTGTAAAATTATTTTAACAACTTCTGGGATGGGGACGTATGGTCCTGCACAAGTTTATTTACCGTATTTTGTTTCAAAAAATAATGTAACAATTATTTTTCCTGGATATACGGCAGAAGGAACTTTGGGTAGAAGCCTTATTGAAACTAATCAAAATGAAGTTGTAAAAATTGGTGGACTTTTAGTTAAGAAAAAAGCAGAAATTATTTCTTTAAATGAATTTTCAGGACATGCTAAATCTGATGAATTAATTGAATTAATAAAAAAATTTAATAATTTAAGATCAGTTTTAATTAATCATGGAGAATGTGAAACAAAAGAAATTATGGCTGCAAAGGTTATTGATTGTGTTGATCCACCTAGTGTTGGAATTTTGGACAGAAGATATTTCTTCCGAGTTGCTACCTATGGAGTTATAAAAACTTTACCAACCAAATTTAAGTAAGTAGTTTATAAGTTTTATCCGCTAATAATTATATTAGCGGATTTTCCTATTTATAAAAATTAATAATTGATTAAAAAAAATCTTTATGGTACAATACAACCATAAGGATTTTTTTATATATATAAAAATTGGAGGACTAAATTATGAAAGAAAAGTTAGTATCAAAATTTGAAGAATTATATGGAAACAATGGAAAAATTAATACTTATTTTGCACCTGGAAGAGTAAACTTAATTGGAGAACACACAGATTATAATGGAGGACATGTATTCCCTTGCGCATTAACAATGGGAACATATGCAGTAGCAAGAAAAAGAGAAGATAATAAATTAAGATTTTATTCTATTAATTTTGAAAAATTAGGAGTTTTAGAATCAAATATAGATGAATTAAAATATAATAAAAATGAAGATTGGATAAATTATCCTAAAGGTATGATTTGGTCAATGAAAGATGAAGGATATAAAATAAATACTGGATTTGACATATTGTTTTATGGAACGATACCTAATGGCGCAGGATTATCTTCATCTGCTAGTATAGAGGTACTAACAGGTTTTGTTATTAAGGATTTATTTGATTTGGATATAGACATGACAAAATTAGCTTTATTAGGACAAAAAGCAGAGAATAAATATGTTGGAGTAAATTGTGGAATAATGGATCAATTTGCAATAGCAAATGGAAAGAAAAATTATGCAATATTTTTAGATACATCAGATTTAAAATATGAATATGCACCAGTTGAGTTAGATGGAATTAAAGTGGTTATAATGAATACAAATAAAAAAAGAGGATTAGGTGATTCAAAATATAACGAACGTAGAAGCGAATGTGAAGAAGCTCTTAGCGAATTAAAAGAAAAATTAAAAATTAATTCTTTAGGTGAATTAACAGAACAAGAATTTGAAGAAAATAAATATCTTATAAAAAGTGAAATAAGACAAAAAAGAGCTAAACATGCAGTTTATGAAAACCAAAGGACAATAAAAGCTGTGGAAGCATTAAAAAATAACGATATAAATCTACTAGGAAAATTAATGATTGATTCTCATAATTCTTTAAAAGATGATTATGAGGTTACAGGAGTTGAATTAGATACAATTGTAGAAGAAAGCTTAAAACAAGAAGGTACAATAGGTGCAAGAATGACAGGAGCAGGATTTGGAGGATGTGCTGTAAGTTTAGTAAAAGCTAACAAAGTTGATGATTTTATTAAAAATGTTGGAGAAAATTATAAAAATAAAATTGGATATGAAGCTTCTTTTTATGCTGTAGAAATAGGTAATGGTCCAATTAAAATATAAAACAAGAAAAGAGGATTTTTAATAATATGAGTATATTGGGAATTGATATAGGAACTTCTACAACAAAAATAATTGAATATAAAGATGGTAATATTTTAAATAAAAAAATATATGAAAACATTAAAAATTCTTCTTATGAAAATTTTATGAGAGATTTTATAATAAATAACAATACAGAAAAGATTGAGAGAATTGTTTTTACAGGTATAGGAGCAGAAAAAATTAATAAAAATAATTATAGCATTCCAGTTGATGTAATAGATGAATTTCTTGCAATAGCAAAAGGTGGATTAGTGTTAGCAAATAAGCAACAGGCTATTGTTGCAAGTATTGGAACAGGAACAGCTTTTATAAGAGCTACTCAAGATTCAGTAAAGCATTTAGGAGGAAGCGGAGTTGGAGCTGGAACTTTAACAAATATTTGTAACCAATTTGTAGGAACAAAAAATTTTAAAGAAATATTAGAAATTTCTAAAAATGGTGACTTGAGTAAAATTGATTTAAGAATAGGTGATATTATTCAAAAAGAAATTACAACATTACCACAAGATCTAACTTTAGCTAATTTTGGAAAAATTTCAAATGATGTATCGAAAGCAGATATTATACTTGGAGTTGTAAATATGATTTTTGAAACAATAGGAATGATGGCAGCTTTTATAACAATAAATGATTATATAAAAGATGTTGTTTTAATTGGAAATATTTCTACCATACCAGCAGTAAAAGAGATTTTGAAAAAAATTGAAAATACTCATAAAATTAATTTTATAATTCCTCAAAACAGTGAGTTTGGTGTTGCATTAGGCGCAATAGATATAGTGCGTGAAAATAATTAAAAATAGATTAGTTATTTTATAAAAAATATTTGACAAAGAGAAAGTTTTAATAGATAATTATTGTGTTATACTTTTTTATTAAACATAAGAAAAATATATAAAATTACAAAGGAGGTACATTTTAAATGTACATATTTAATAAGGTTACAGTAATGCCACAATTACCAAAAAAAATTGATCAGTTAGATAAAATTTCTAATAATCTTTGGTGGGCATGGAATACAGAATTTTTAAAATTATTTAAACAAATAGATATTGATTTGTGGGAAAGTTGTCAAAAAAATCCCGTTAAGTTCTTAAAATTGGTAGATCAAGAAAAATTAGAAAATATTGCAAAAGATACAAGCTTTTTAACGCAATATAGTCAAAATGTATCTAATTTTGAAAACTATATGAAAAGTAAAACAACTTGGTTTTCTAAAAATTACCCAGAAAATAAAGATAATTTAATTGCATATTTTTCTGCAGAATATGGTTTGGATCAAATATTACCAATATATTCTGGTGGACTTGGAATGTTATCTGGAGATCATTTAAAATCTGCAAGTGATTTAGGAATACCTTTGGTAGCAATTGGATTGTTATATAAAAATGGATATTTTAATCAAAAAATAAATGCACAAGGATGGCAAACAAGTGAATACAAAAATATTGAATTAAATGATTTACCTATTTTACCTGTGAAAACTAAATCAGGTGAAGATATGATTATTTCTATAAAAGATGGTGGAAAAAATGTATATATTAAGGCTTGGAAAGTTTTAGTAGGTAGAGTTACTTTATATTTGTTGGATACAGATATAGAAGAAAATACGGAAGAAAATAGAACCACCACTCTTGCTTTATATGGCGGAGACCAAGAAATGAGAATAAAACAAGAAATGGTACTTGGAATAGGTGGAGTTACACTTTTAAAAGAATTGGGGCTTAATCCAACTGTTTACCATATGAATGAAGGACATTCATCTTTTTTAGTTCTTGAATTAATAAAAAATATAATGGAGGAGAAAAAAGTTTCTTTCCAAATTGCAAAAGACATAGTAACAGCTAAAACTGTATTTACTACACATACTCCAGTACCTGCAGGAAATGATATATTCCCTGTAGAATTAGTAACAAAACATTTTGATGGATTTTGGAGTCCTTTGGGAATTACAAAAGATGAATTTTTAAGCATGGGTATGAAACCAAAAGAAGATAAAAAAACAAGTTTTAACATGGGAATATTGGCTTTAAAAATTGCAGGAAAGAAAAACGGTGTTAGCAAATTACATGGTGCTGTTTCTAGAGAATTATTTGGAGAAGTATGGCCTGAAATTGCTTCAAATGAATCACCAATAACATATGTTACAAATGGAATTCATACTTGTACTTGGCTTGCTCCAACTTTAAAGGAATTATATAATAAATATTTAACTCCATATTGGCAAGACAAAATTCATGAAAATGAGACATGGGGAAAAATAGAAAATATACCAGATGCTGAATTATGGGATGTACATCAAAAAAGAAAAGAAAAATTATTAAAATTAGTGAAAGATAATGTTACAAATAGACTAAAAAATAATGGAATGCATTATGAAACAATAAATGAAATAACATCAAAATTAAATCCAAATGCTTTAACAATTGGATTTGCAAGAAGATTTGCAACATATAAAAGAGCGACATTAATATTTAAAGATTTAGAAAGGATGACACAAATACTTAATGATGATTCTAAGCCTGTGCAATTAATTTTTGCAGGTAAAGCACATCCTAAAGATGTAGAAGGGCAAGAATTAATAAAAAGAATACACGAAATTTCTTTAATGCCACAGTTTAAAGGAAAAATTTTCTTATTAGAGAACTATAATATGGAAAATTCAAAACTTTTAATTTCTGGTGTTGATGTTTGGTTAAATAATCCAAGAAGACCTATGGAAGCCTCTGGAACTAGTGGAGAAAAAGCAGCAGTAAATGGTGTCATAAACTTTAGTATTCTAGATGGATGGTGGGCTGAAGGATATAATCAAAAAAATGGTTGGGCAATTGGAACAAACAGAGAATTTGATTCTTATGAAGAACAAGATAGTTTTGACAGCCAAAGTATATATAATATTTTAGAAAATAAAATAATACCTATGTATTATAATAAACAAAATGGTATTTCAACAGAATGGATTACAACAATGAAAAATTCTATAATTTCTAATGGTGGAAAATATAGTACTGCAAGAATGCTAACAGATTATACTAAAGATTTGTATATACCTTTATGTAATATTACTACAAAATATTATAATAATTTGGATTTAGTAACAGAGTTTAATCAGATTAAATCAGATATGTATAAAAACTGGGATGATATAGAAATTACTCAAGGAAATAATTTGGATAATATTTCTACAAATGCTGGTGGTGAAATCGAAGTTTATTGTACAGTTAAATTACCAAATATTAATCAGGAAAATATAGAGACACAAGCATATTATGGAAAAATATTGGATAATGGAACAATAGAAAATATAAATATTACTACAATGGAATTAATAGAAAAAGATGATGAAAACAAGGTATACAAATATAAGGCAAAAATTGATTTTAAAACAGGTGGAAATTATGGATATACATTTAGAGTAATGCCAAAAAGTGATATGTTATTAGATAGTAGTAATTTAAATCTTATAAAATGGATAACAAAATAGAAATCAAGTCGCAAACTTTTTTGGTTTGCGACTTGAATGAAGTAAGGAGATTTTATATATGAGAAAAACCAAAATTATATGTACTTTAGGACCTGCAACAGATGATCCAGAAGTGTTAAAAAAATTAATGAAAGCTGGTATGAATGTTGGTAGAATAAACTTTTCACATGGAAATTATCGAGATCAAGAAGAAAGAATTAATGTTTTTAAATGGATTAGAGGAGAACTTGGATTACCTATTCCATTATTATTAGACACTCAAGGACCTGAAATAAGAATTGGGAAATTTAAAAATGATAAAATATTTTTAGAAGATGGAAATGAGTTTACTCTTTTAAATGAAGATACATTAGGAGATAAAACTAAAGTTTCTATAACATATAAAGAATTATATAAAGATGTCGAAACTGGAAGAACAATATTGGTAAATGATGGTACTATAGAGCTAAAAGTTAAAAATATTATAGATAAAGATATACTTTGCGAGGTAATACATGGGGGAGTTTTAACAAACAGAAAAAGTATTAATGTTCCAGATTTAGAGCTTCATTTACCAAGTATTACAGAAAAAGATATAGAAGATATTAAATATGGAATATCAGTTGGATTTGATTATATTGCAGCTTCATTTGTTAGAAAGCCAGAAGATGTTTTAGCAATAAAAGATGTTTTAAAACAAAATAATGGAGAACATATAAAAGTAATTGCCAAAATTGAAAATAGAGAAGGAATAAATAATTTTGATAAAATACTTGAAATTGCTGATGGAATTATGGTTGCAAGAGGAGATTTAGGTGTTGAAATTCCAATGGAGGAAGTTCCTATTTATCAGAAACAATTTATAAAGAAAACATACAAACAAGGAAAACCAGTAATTACTGCAACTCAAATGCTTGAATCAATGATAACAAATACAAGACCTACAAGAGCTGAAGTTAGTGATATTGCAAATGCTATATATGATGGAACAAGTGCTATAATGTTATCTCGGAGAAACTGCAACAGGAAATTATCCAGTAGAATGTGTAGAAACAATGAGTAGAGTTGCTGTAGCAATAGAGAAATCTTTAAAATATTGGAAAAGATTTAATAATAGAAGATATAATTTAGAAGAATTAAATTATAACTTTAATATGAATTATGCTGTATGTACTTTAGCTGCAAACATAGGAGCCAAAGCAATTATTGCATATACTAATACAGGTGATACATCAAGAATTGTATCTAGTTTTGGTCCAGAATGTCCAATTTTTGCAATAACTGAAAATGAAACAACATATAGACAACTACGGTGCATGCTGGAACATAATTCCTAAGTTATTTACTCACCAAGATAATATAGATAAATTAGTTTATGTTGGAATAGGTAGTTTAATAAAAGAAGGCTTTTTAAATAAAGGAGATAAAGTTGTAATTGCTGGTGGTGCAAAGGCTGTGGCAGATTTAACTAATGATGAAGTTAAAATAAATAATGCAATGGGAGGTATTATTGAAATTTAAGATAGAAAAGTAATAATATATTTTATATAAATATAAAAATGTTAAAAGTATAATAAAGGTTTAAAAGTTCATATTTTTTATATGAACTTTTTTTTGTATAAAGAATAAAATATATTATATGCAATAAAAGGAGGAATTTTAATGTATAGAAGTTATAGAACTTGTTGTAATTGTAATCAAAATACTAATAATCAAAATCAAATTGAAAATACTTGCAATTACGTAAGCAATGAAACATATACTGATTCATGTAGCTGTGGATTTGATGAAGAAAATGGATATTTTCCTAGTAATCCAATGTATGCACAAAGTTATGTACCGTGGCAAATTTTAAATAAAACATTTACACCAGAAGTTGGATTAAAAATGGGAACGATATTTCCAGAATTAGTAAGCCCATATATGCCAGGAGATTCAATGGCGGAAATAGAATATTTAAAAAATTCTAATATAATAGGAGAGGGGTGCAATAAATGATGGAATATCAAGAAGGTTTAAGAAATAATTGTGAAAATACAACTAGAGAAGAAATGATTAATCAAATTAAAAGTTTAAAATTTTCTATAATAGAATTAGGATTATATTTAGATACTCATCCTGAAGATAAAAAAGCTATATGTATGCATAAAGAATACTGTAAACAGTTAAAAGATATAGAAGATAAATATCAAAAAATGTATGGACCACTTACTATTTATTGGCCTTGTAATAAATGGAGATGGCTTGAAACTCCATGGCCATGGGAAAGGGGGAATTATTAATGTGGACATATAATAAAGTTCTTGAATATCCAATTAATATAAAATGTAGTAATCCTAAATTAGCTAAATTTATTATTTCACAATATGGAGGTCCAGATGGGGAGATAGGAGCTTCTTTAAGATATTTAAGTCAAAGATTTGGAATGCCAGATCAAAAGGCAAAAGCAATATTAAATGATATTGGTACAGAAGAGTTAGCACATTTAGAAATGGTTGGAACGATTGTGCATCAATTAACTGATGGTGTATCTGCAGAAGAAATGGAAAAAATGGGATTAGGTGCATATTATACAGATCATGGATTAGGAGTATATCCACAAGCTGCAGCTGGATGGCCATGGAATGCTGCAACAATTGCAGTAAAAGGAGATCCTATTGCGGATTTACAAGAAGATTTAGCAGCAGATAAATAATATTTTTAATGCAACTCTACGAAAAAAGGTTTGAAAAAATCTCTAAAAGTATTGAAAAGTCGCACTTTTTTAAAATGGCAAAGTATAAAAATAGTTGCACTAATAACCTTTCTAATCTAACAAAGGTTTCAAAGTGCAACCGAAATTAAAGATGTACAAATTGCTAAAAACTACTGAAAATAGGCATTATCGCAAAAATGATATTGCTTATTTTTTTTATGAATTTTAATAAAAAATGTGAGATTTTTATCAATTTTAAAATAGGTTATCAAAAATGACCTATATAAAAAATGACAAAAATTTGAAAAAAAAATGAAAGGAGAGTGAAATTTTGGATGGAGAAAATAAACCGAATTATTTTGCAATTATACCAGCAAATGTTAGGTATGATAAAGAACTAACTGATAAAGCTAAACTCTTATATGCTGAAATTACAAGTTTAAGTAATAAGATGGGATATTGTTTTGCAAGTAATAAATATTTTGCTGATTTATATAATTGTACGGCACGTTCTATACAAAATGCTATTTCTAAATTACAAGAAAAAGGATACATATTTACAGAAATAGAAAACAACTATGAAAGAAAAATTTATATTTCTTCATCTGTAAACTATGAAAAAAATATATTAAATAGGTATGAAAAAAATTTCGTAGGGGGGTATGAAAAAAATTTCAGTAATAATAATATAAATAATAATATGATAGATAGATTATTTAATTATATTTTAAATAATAAAAACGAATTTCCAAAAGAATTTAAAAATGTTGATTTTATAGAAATTGATAAGCTATTGGAAAGATACGAGATGAAATATAATTCAGAGGTTATTAAATATATAAGTGAAGTTAATTTAGAAAAAATAAAATATATAACGTATGCAATATGTTTAATGGTAAAAGATAAATTACAACACTTAAATTATAAAGTAAGCAGAGATAAATTAATTAAAATATATGATGATTGTAAAAATAAAGAATTAGAAAATAAAGATACTGAATTAGAAATTGCAAATTTCATGAATTATTATTATAAAAGTATAGTTAATGAATTAGTGAAGGAAAAAAGTAGTCCTTCTTTTTTTATACCTAAAAACGAAGAAATTGAAGATATTGGAGGGTTTGATATATGAAATTAGTGAAGTTTATTGTAATTTTTTTAATAATTATATCAATTGTAATTTCAGGTTATTGTTTGATACTCATAATTAAAGATATGGAAGAAGATGAAGCAAATGAAAGTGATTTAATTGAATTAGAAAATACTATTATTAAAGAAAAAGAAGATAACAAAATAATAGATTGGAATGAATTAAAATCTATAAATGAAGATATGGTTGCTTGGATTGAAATCGAAAATACACCAATAAATTATCCTATATTAAAAGATAATAATAACTTGTATTATTTAAAACATAACTTCAATAAAAAATATAACAGTAATGGGTCTATATTCACTTTAAATAAAGATTTTATACAAGATGATGAAGTTGTTATATATGGACACAATATGAGAAATAAAACAATGTTTTCAATTTTAGGTAATTACTTAAATACTAATTTTTTAAAAGAACATCAAATAATAAAAATATATACTGAAAACAAAAATTATATTGCAACGATATTTAGTTGTTATTCAATAGGTGTTAATGAAGAAAGTAAAAATATACGCAAATTAAGTTATGAAGATAGAATTTCATATTATAAAAACAAAAGTAATATTGATACAGAAAACATAGATGATACGGGAAAGATAATTAAATTATCTACTTGTTCATATATAAATGTAAAAACAATACCAACAGATCAACGATATTATGTTGTTGCAATGATGAAGGAGGTAGAATGAAAAACGTACTTGAAAAGAAATTAATCAAACTTGAAAAAGAAAAAGGTAAATTAGTTGAAGAACGACAAAAAGTTCAAGAAAAGATAGATATTTATGAAGGTCGCTTAAAGAAAATGAATTTATTTAAAAATGAATATGAAAAAATTGATAACAAAGTAAAAGATTTTTTTGAGAAGTTAGAAGGTGTTAAAACAAATGACAGAACAGGAAAATGAATTACTAGAAATGTATATTGAATACATTAGAAAAAGAAATTTGATTATTTTTATTATTGTTTTTGTTGTGGTAGCTTTAGGAATATTTGGACTTTATAAATTTAAAACTCTTAATAATAATGTTGAAGAATCAAATGTAATAGAAGAAGTTATTAAGGAAGAAAATATTATAAAGGAAGAAGTTAAAGTAGAAAACAATGTTGAAATTAAAGAGCAAAAAGTTGAAGAAAACAAACAAACACAAAATGTTGAAAATACTACAATTAGCAATGAAAAAATAGAAACTGAAAAAAAGGAGGAGGATAAAAAAGAAAAAACTGAAAAAGTAGAGAACAAGAAACAAGAAAGTTCTCCAGCAGTATCAAAGAAATATGAAAATAAGGATTTTCTTTTTAAAGATGGATATACAATGGAAAATGTTACACAGGCTGCACAGGACTATTTAAAGAAAAGTGGACAAGCAGGTCAATGTATTCCAATAAAAGATAATGAAGGTATTTATATTGGAATGAGAGTTATTTTTAATTAAGGGGCTGACAAAATAAAAAGAACACGTTATTATTAAATTAAGGAAGGTGATTAGTTATGAAAAATAAAGTAATTATAATAACTATAATAATGTGTTTAATAGTAGGTTTATGTGTTGGTATTCAAGTAATTAGAAATAAAAAGAATGTAGAAAATATTGAAGTTGTAGAAGAAAATATGATTAATGAAAATGATATTGCTCAAAGCGAAGAAATAATTGAAAATACTGAAATCAAGGAAGTGATAGATGAAGAAAAGCAAGTTAGTGAACAAGTTGAATTAAAAGAAGAAAGTAAAATAGAAATTCAACAAAAACAAGAAAAAGTTGTAACAAATCAAAATACAACACAAGTAAAAAATAATAATGATAATACTAAAAAGGAAGTGGTAACTGAAAAAGTAAAAGAAGAAACAAAAGTAAATACTGAAAATAAAAGTACACAAGTACAAGAACAAAATGTAAATAAAGTGCCAGAAAATATAGGAACAAAAGTAGAAACAATTGAAACTAAAAAAGAAGTTAAAGAACCGGAAAAACCTAAATGCACAGATACAAAACATGGTGTAGGAGTAGGTAATTCAAATAAGTGGTTTAATAGTTATAATGAGGCACTTTCATATTATGATAATTTAATATTAGGTTATAGTAATAAAGTACATAATGGAGAAATTACATTTGAAGAATATAATAAGCAATGTCCATGTGGTTATGAAATTTGGAGTTGCCAGTATTGTGGTAAATGGACTTTAAATTATTATATGAGATAATTAAATATATTTTATTAAGAGCAGGTAGAGATACTTGTTCTTTTTTATTAGAAAAAAAGGAGGAATATTAAATGTTAAAAAAATTAAAAGGCAAAAGAATTATTGCTTTTTTCTTACTAATGATAACATTATTAAGTACAATACAACCAGTTTTTGCAGCATCAGGAACAGGTAAATGGGTAGGAGGACAATTCGCTTCATTTATTAAAACAACTGATAATGCAAATACTCAATATGGTGTTTTATTAAGAAGATTAATAAATTATACAACTAATGAGCAAAGAACAGTATTTTGTGCAGAGCATGGAGTAGATTTTGATACAGGAACAGTTTACAATGGTAGTTATTATACACCAGTTGATTCAAAATTAAGAAAAGCTTGTAAAGTAGCTTATTTAGGATGGTATAAACAACAGGGGAATTATGTTGTAGATGGAGGAACATCATCTGCATTAAAGAAACAATATGTTTTAACACAACAATTAATTTGGGAAACATTAGGACAAAGTAATGCAACTTTTATTGATAGTGGTATTCAAGCTGAATTTGTTAGCTTTAAAAATAATATTGAAAATCAAATAGCACAAATGGATAAAAGACCAAGTTTTGATGCAACTACAATAAATGTTCAAGCGGGAGAAAGTAAAACAATAAATGATTCTAATGGGGTTTTATCAGCTTATCCAAGTTTAGATAAAACAACAAATGGAATTAGAGTTCAACATACAAGTGGAAGTAATTCTATGACAATTACAGTAGATGAAAATACTACTTTAGAAAACTATGTAATAACAGACGCAGACTTTAAGTCATGGGGAATGATAAAAGATGGAACAGAAGATAAGGATTCAATGGTATTTTTTGAATTTGCAAGTGGAGTTCAAAATCAATTATATTCAATGGCATATAATGATCCAATAACTTTAAGCATAGCATTAAAAATTGAAGCATTTGGTAAGTTAGAATTATCAAAATTAAATACAAATGGGGATTTAGTAAATGGTGCAGTTTTCAAAGTAAGAGGAGCAAATGATTATAACAAAGATGTTACAGTTACAAATGGAAAAATCACTATTGATAAATTGAAAAAAGGAACTTATACAATAAATGAAATATCAGTGCCTTATGGATATTTAATAGATACAAAGTCTTATGATGTTGAAGTTAAGGTAAATCAAACAGCAACAAAAGCAGTAGTAAATGAAGAACCAATAGGAGAAATCAAAGCATATAAAACAGATAACTATGATAACAAATTAAAAGGTGCAGAAATATCTTTATATGCAAGAGAAGATATAAAAAATGTTGCAGGAACAATTACATGGCATAAAAAAGGGGAATTTATTACAAAAGCTATTACTAATGATGATGGAATGGTACAATTCTCTAATTTACATTTAGGAAAATACTATGTAAAAGAAACAAATGCTCCAGAAGGTTATTTATTAAATAATAAAGAATTTGATACAGAATTAAAATACAAAGACGCAAATACAAAAGTAATATATATTGATGTTACAGGAATAAAAGATGAAGAGCCAACAGGTATAATTACAATAATTAAGAAAGATTCAGAAACAGGATCAGTACCACAGGGAGATGCAACATTTAATGGTGCAGTTTATAAAGTTTATGCAGCAGAAGATATATATAATAAAGCAAAAACTAAAAAATTCTATTCTAATGGGGATTTAGTTGCAACAAGAACAATGAATGTAAAAGGAGAAACAGAAGATATAACAAATCTTCCTTTAGGAAAATATGTTGTAAAAGAAGAAAATGCTCCAATAGGATATATGTTAGATAAAAATACTTATAATGTTGAATTAAAGTATAAAGATCAATACACAAAAGTAATAACAGATACTAAAACAAGTTTAGAAAATGTTAAGAAAATGGGAGTTCACATTTTTAAATCAGGAATAAAAACTAATTCAGGAGAAACACCGGGATTAGAAGGTGCAGAATTTACAATAAAGTTAAATTCAGCAGTAGAAAAAGCATACGAAAAAGGATACACTTATGCAGAAGTTTGGAATGGAATTGATGAAAACGGAAATCAAGTAAATGTAAATAGTAAAAGAGTATCAGAGGCACAAGCAATAGCACCTAGTTATGAAACAATTAAAACTGATAAAGATGGTAACGCATATACTCAAAAGAATTTACCTTATGGAAAATATATTGTAAAAGAAACTAAAACACCAACAGATTATGAAACAGCAGTTGATTTTACATTTTCTATTACTGATGACGAGTCAGAAATTAAAGAAGTAGCAAAGAAAACAAAACATTTAGTAGTAAATAACGAACAATTAGAAACATATATTAAGCTAATCAAAAAGGATTTAAAAACAGATAAACTTGTTACATTAAATTCTACAACATTTGAAATAAAAGCTACAAAAGATATATATGATAGAGCTACTAAAAAAATATTATTCAAAAAAGGTGAATCTATTTCTCAAAAAATAGGAAATACAACATATACATCATTTACAACTAATGCAGATAATATTGTAGTTCCAGACAATTCATTTAATAGTAAAAATGATGACAAAGCAACAACTACAACACCTTTAAAATTACCAGTAGGAAGTTATGAAATAACAGAAATAAAAGTTCCAACTGGATTTTTACAATTAGATAAATCAGTTACATTTGAAATAAAAAATGTAAAAGATTATGATACAGACAAAGATGGAGATTTTATAAAAGAAGTTGTTATTAAAAATGAACAACCAACAGGAACAATTAAATTAGATAAAATTATAGCTTTAAGAAAAGAAGCAGATAAATCTTTAATTGATACATCAGATTTATCTGGTATAGAATTTAAACTATCAGCAAAAGAAAATATTATTGATATGGCAGATGGAAGTGTTATTTATAAAAAAGGACAAGAAATTAAAAAATATAATCTTTCTAAAGATGGAAAACTTGCAATAGCAAATCTTCCAATGGGAACTTATGAAATTGAAGAAAACAAAACTTTAGATGGACTTATATTAAATAAAACAAAATATGAAGTTAAATTTGAACAAAAAGATTTAGTTACAAAAGTATATGAAAAAAAATTAGAAATATCAAATGAAACAACATTAGTAGAATTTTCAAAAACTGATATTACAGGAGATAAAGAACTAATAGGAGCAAAACTTACAGTATTAGATAATGAAAATAATGTTATAGATAGTTGGAAATCAACAGAAAAAACACATAAAATTGAAGGATTAACAATTGGAAAAGAATATACACTAAAAGAAGAAATTGCTCCAGAAGGTTATGTAGTTGCAACAAGCATTAAATTTATTATAAAAGATACAAATGAAATCCAAAAAGTAAATATGATAGACAAAATAGTTGAAATGTCAAAAGTAGATATTGCAGGAGAAGAAATAGAAGGTGCAACAATTCAAGTATTAGATAAAGATAACAAAGTAGTTGATGAATGGGTATCAGGAAAAGAACCACATAAAATCAAAAATCTAGTTGAAGGCGAAACATATATATTACACGAAGAAATAGTTGCAGATTCTTATGTAAAAGCAACAGATATTGAATTTACAGTAACAACTGACAAAGAAACTCAAAAATTAGTTATGATAGATAAAATAGTTGAAATGTCAAAAGTGGATATTGCAGGCGAAGAAATAGAAGGTGCAACAATTCAAGTATTAGATAAAGACAACAAAGTAGTTGATGAATGGGTATCAGAAAAAGAGCCACATAAAATCAAAAATTTAGTTGAAGGTCAAACTTATATATTACACGAAGAAATAGTTGCAGATTCTTATGTAAAAGCAACTGATATTGAATTTACAGTAACAATTGATAAAGAAACTCAAAAATTAGTTATGATAGACAAAATAGTTGAAATGTCAAAAGTAGATATTGCAGGCGAAGAAATAGAAGGTGCAACAATTCAAGTATTAGATAAAGATAACAAAATAGTTGATGAATGGGTATCAGGAAAAGAACCACACAAAATTAAAAATTTAGTTGAAGGTGAAACTTATACATTACACGAAGAAGTAGTTGCAGATTCTTATGTAAAAGCTACAGATATTGAATTTACAGTAATAAATGACAAAGAAACACAAAAACTAGAAATGATAGATAAAATACTAGAAGTTTCTAAAACTGATTTTGTAACAGGCGAAGAATTAGAAGGTGCAAAATTACAAGTAACTGATGAAGAAGGCAATATTATTGATGAATGGGTATCAGGTAAAGAACCTCATAAAGTAGTTGGTTTAGAAGAAGGTAAGAAATATGTATTAACAGAAATAACTTGCCCTTATGGATTTGAAATTGCAGAAGCTATTGAATTTACAGTAAGTTACGAAAAAGAAAATCAAAAAATAGAAATGAAAGATATGCCTATATTGAGTTCTATAAGAGTTGAAAAAATAGACAAAGATACAGGAGAACATATTAAGTCTAATAAATTTGTATTTGGAATTTATGAAGATGAAGAATGTACTAAACTAATAAAAGAAGTTGGTGCAAATATATTTGAAGGTACTGCATTATTTGAAGATTTAAGATATGGAACATATTATATCAAAGAAAATAAAGCGCCACTTGGTTATTCATTATCTAAACAAATTGTAAAAGTTGAGATAAATGAAAATGGAGTATTTGCAGATGGTGTTTCACTTGAAGAAAATGAAGGAATATACAGTTTTGAATATTACAATACATTATTACCAATAATACAAACAGGAAAAGAATATACAAATCAAATATTATTTGGAATAGCTATTGTTTCAAGTATAATTGCATTAGCAGGTATAATTATTTTAAAAAAGAAAAATAAATAATAATTTTTAATGAGCTATAATTTTTTAATTAAAGTTATAGCTCTTTTTTCGTTAAAGGAGGGATTTTTAATAGAAACAAAAACTTTTTATAGTAGTAATGAGTTGCTACAATTATTAGATGATTTAATAGAAGAAGGAACATATTATTATCTTTATGGAGAAGAATATTTAGACGAAGTTAAACAATATCAGGGAATAAGTAGAATGTTAATGATTGATATAAAAAAGGCTGTAAAAAGAATTGAAGTTAGTAAATATATGAAATTTACATTAAGCGAGAAATACGGAAAAGAAGAAATATACAATTTAATAAAAATACTAGAATATAAAGAAGTGTTTATATTGTGTATAGTCTATAATCCTAAAATTAGTGAATTTTGTATGATTTTTAAAGGAAGTCCTAATGATTCAAGTTTAGAACGATTTATAAATGATTTTTTAGAAATGGAGAGTTATTAGTATGCAGAAAAGTAAAACAATAAGTAATTTTAAAGATATAGTATTCAATTCGTATTTAAAAACAACTTTGAAAAAATATGGTGTAAAGACAAATAATAGAGTTCTACTAAAATATATAGAATCTAGTAAATTCGATATAGATGAATATATCAATAATACAGATTGGAATAAGTATTTAAAAGATGATAATTTACTAGAAATTATAGAAGATCTTGTAAATGAAACAATACTTTTGAAAGAAGATTATATATCATTTCAAAATGATAAAGTTTTCATTTTAGATAAACTATTAAATAATGTAAAAACATTTGATAAAGAAGGAAAAACAATAAATGTAAGGCTTGATTTAGAGCAAAAGGAAATTGTAATAGATCAATATAATTCAAGTTTTGATGATGAAGTAAAAACATATATTGAAAATAATATTGATGAGTTTGAAGAAATATTTATTGCAGACAGTAAAACAGAATTTGAGAAATTATTTCCAAAAACTTATGTAGAAACATTAAAAGAACAAGCATTAAATATTTTTATAAATAATCAAAATATGGAAGCAGTTAGATATTGTTTAGCTTTTCCAGATGAAATGAAGTCAGCAATGAGCAGAGAATATGTTAATAATGATAAATTTAAAACTTTATTAGTATTTAATAATATAAACAATGTTTTAAAGCTGTCAAAAGAGAATTTAAAAGAAGAAAAAGTAAAGGAGAATGATTTACGAAAAGAAAAGATAAAAGAGCAAGAAAAGCCAAAAATAAAAGAAGTAGATACTATGTCTATATTTATTACCTTATCAGGAAAAGAAAAAGAAACGCCAAGAGGAATATATTTGCCAATAAACGATGAAGGTCAAATATATATTCCAAAACAATTATATAGAAAGAGTGAAGATAGATTAGAAATTTTATCGAGCAAAGGAAATCAGGCTCTTATGAGTGAATATAAAGTTAATAATATAGAACATACAAGAACATGGGTATCAAGACTTAATTTAGATGAGTTTTATCATAAATATTACAATTTATATGAAATTCAAAGAGAAAAAGAGGTGATGATATAAATGCAAGCTACAAATAAAAGTGATGCAGCACAAGTATATGAAGGAGCAACAAAATCAACTAAAACAGGAACAAAAGGCACAATAAAGTATATCTTAAAACCTTTTATGATATTTAGTTATCATTATTTTATTGAAGGAATTAAGGCAGTTCAAAAAGATGGGCCAACAAAAGAATTGGAGAAAATTACAAATCTATCTTATGATGAAACAATAAAAGTAATGGAAAAGTGTCAAAAAGATGGTGTTAGAATAGTTGCAACAGAAAGAAAACTTGAAAATGAAAATAGTGAGTTTGGAAAGAAAAAATCTTTATATCAACAAAAGAAAATCACAAAATATGCAAGAAGAATAAAACAAATGAGTAATTTGAAAGCAGATTATCCTAGAATTGCAAAATTAATTATGGCAGATAGAATAATAAAGGCAAATGAAAAAAAGCAAAATGATGAAATAGAAAAACATAAAAATAAACATTATAATATCTATTTTAATAAATCAAGAGTAGATTATATGGGGAATAGAATTGCAGATATTATTGAGTATAGAACAGGAATATCAAAAAAATTATTTGATGAAGATACACAAAAAGCATTAGAAGAAATTAAAAAAGATGGTATGACTTTAAATACTCAAAAAATGAAAGATTTATCAGAACAAATGAAACTACACGAAATTGGAACAGTTGAAATAAGCGAATTTAAAGAAGATTATTGTATTCATGAATTACCATTTTCAGCTTATATGAGTATAAAAGATGATTTAGAAGCTACAGATATTAAGTTCGGATTTAGAACAGTTGCAAACAGTGATGGTAAGGAAATGGCAAATATATATTTTCAAAATAAATTTCTTGAAAGATATAACGAATTAGGCTTCAACACTTACGGGCAAATCCATGTATTTGGAAAAGAAATTAAAAATTTGCAATGGAATATTCAATCACAAGATGAGTTAGTAACATTTAAAACTAAAACAGGAGAAGAAGAAAAGACTACATATTCAAAATTAAGTGGCAAAAATTATGTTATGAAAAGGCAGGAAAATGAATGTGTTTGGACTATTTTAAGAAATGATTTAGAAGATGTTGCGACAACGGAAAAAAAAAGAAATGTAGTGGAGGAGGAACTTGAAAAACTTAAAATATTTGAAAATATTGAAAAAGAAAATGACATTACAAATGATATAGAAATTGAATTTGATAATGAGAAAGAGGCAGGTGATTAATATAAAACAGAAAGGTTATTTTGGCATTGATGTAAACAATGTATATTATGAAGGTTATAGTGATCCTTCTTTTAGATGGAATGGTTGGGCTTGTCCTTATTTTGAAAAGAATGTTGCAGATTATATTGCAATAAGAGTTTCAGTAGATGACAATTATTCTTTATATTATGATAAAGAAAAAGACATGTATGTATTATTAGAATATGAAAATGGAGAATTAGTAGAAACTGATTATTTTGAGAAAAGAATAATAAATACACCAGAAGGAATAAAAGAAGTATATCCAATAGGAGCAGGAAATTGGATATGGGACGATTATTCTTTAGAACAAGTAAAAGAATTTGAAGATAGTATTATTATTACAAATGATGAATTAGAAAAGATAAAAGAAGAATCAATTGAAATGGACTATTAAAGTAGGTGATGATTAATGTTAGTTAAAAGAAACACAAAATCATCATTTTTTATTATAATTTTATTTTTAATAATAGTATTTTACTATATGTTAAGAGTTACAACAATGGTTTCAATGAATAATGGTAATTGGGATTTAGAATATTTTACAATAGCATTAAATGAAATATATAAAGTAGGCACTCCACTAGATTTGTCAATGAATAACATTATGACATCTTTTGGAGTGTCTTTTTTTGTTTTAATGGTTTATGAAACATATAAAATGCAAAATAAGAAAAATATTCAAGAAAATACGTATGGTTCTGCTGAATGGAGAAGTCCAAAAGATATAAAAAGTAAAAAAGATAAAGAATTTGAAAACAATATGATATTAACTGAAACGGAACAAGTATCTAAAAATATGGGTATAAGTAAGATGAATAGACATGTTGTTTTAATTGGACGACCGGGAACAGGAAAGTCAAGATATTATTTCAAACCTAATATATTAAATGCAAATGGAACAATAATTGTAACAGATCCTAAACGGAGAGTTACTTCGTGATTGTGGTTATTCTTTAAAACAAAAGGGATATACAATAAAAGTATTAAATTTAGATGATAAAAGAGCTTCAAATCATTATAATCCACTTATGTATATAAAAGAAATAGAAAATGAAAATGATTTATCTCAATTTGAAATACAAGAAGATGATGTTATGACATTAATTAATACATTAATTGCAAATACAAAAGTAGAAAGTATTGATAACACATCAGGAGATCCTTTTTGGATTAAAGCAGAAATGATATATCTTCAAGCATTATTTTATTATGTTATAAAACATTATGATAAGGTACATAGAAACTTTACAAATGTATTAAGACTTATAAGATTAAGTATGCCAAATGCAAAAGGTGTATCAGAGCTTGATGAGTTATTTAAGGAATGGGAAAAAGAAGAACCAGATGCAATTGGAGTAAAACAATATAAGCATTTTAAAGTTGCTTCAAATACACCTAAAATGATGAGTACAATTATTATGACAGCAACAGCAAGAATAGCAGTATTTAATATTAAGCAAATGTATGAAATGACAGATGATGATGATATGGAACTTGAAAGAATAGGTATGCCAATTGATGATAATTCAAAGTTATTACAAGAGATAAATTCAAATAGGACACAAAAAATAGGTAATGGTAAAGTTGCATATTTTATAATTACAAAACCTAGTGATTCAACATATAACTTTTTAGCAAGTATATTCTATACGCAAGTATTTGCCATGATAGATGAAAATGCAAAAAGGTGTGGAGGAAGTTTAGCAACACCACTTGAGATTTATATGGACGAGTGGGCTCAACTACGGAGAAATACCTAGATTTGTTGAAGAACTTGCATATTTAAGAGGTTTAAATGTAGGAATAACAATAGGACTTCAATCATTAAGTCAATTAAAAAAGAAATATAAAGAAAGTTGGGAATCAGTATTAGATTGCTGTGATACAACTTTATTTTTAGGTAGTAATTCAAAAGAAACATTAGAGTATATTGTAACTTTATTAGGAAAGAAAACATGGTATAAAAAATCAACAGGAAGAACATTCTCAAAGCAGGGTTCTTCAAATACTAATTGGGATGTTGTAGGTCGTGAACTTGCAACAATTGATGAACTTTCAAAAATGCCTTATGGAAGTTGTGTTTTGTTTATATCAACAATAGGAGCTTTTTATTCAAAACTATATAACTTAACTGAACATCCTAATTATAATAATTTATTTGAACCTAGAAATCCAGATAAGAATAAATTATATAATCATAAAAATGAATTGGAATATAAGAAAAATTCAAAATATAAATTATTATTCGATTCAGGATTATCATTTGCAAGAGTAATAGAAAATAGTTTGAAAATTGAAAATGTTGATTCAGAAGAATTAAAGAAATTATTAAAAAGCGAAATTATACAAATTGATGATTTTAAAGTAAAAAAATAAAAATGGAGGTTTAAAGTATGTTAAAAAAATTAAAAGAAAGTAAAAAGATTAAAAAATTAAAGGAAAAAATAACAATTCTTACAGGAGCTATAACAGGCTCTTTTTTAGTGCTAACCACAAATGTAATGGCAGCATCAAATACAGGATCTATCGATTCATTTATAAATTTTGCATGCGATTGGCTTGTGAAAATTGGTGGAGTAATTGCTTTAGTAGGTGGTGTAATGTTTGCATTAGGTTGGCAAAGAGAGGACGCAGAAGGAAAATCAAGAGGCTTAATGACTCTTATGGCAGGATTTATGCTAGTTGCAATTGCACAGTCTAAAAATTTATTTGGATTATAAAAAAGGAGGGATTCAATAATTGGATGGAATTATAAAACTTCTTTATAGTTTCAAATTTTCAGTTTTTGGTATTCAAATAGATAGTGGTAACTTAATAGGAACAGTACAAAAATTAACTAATTTTTCAAGTGTTAAGTCAATTAATATTTGGTCTATTGGAAAGACAGTAAATGATTGTATTGTTCCAATTGGATTAAGTTTATTGATTCTATTTTTTATGATTAATTTAATTAAAAAATCAATGGAAGTAGAAAGAATTAGTTGGGAAAGAATTGTAATGAGCTTTGTATCATTCTTTTTATTAAAGTATTTTATACAAAATGGATATACATTTCTTTCTTCAATTATGAATGTTGTTAATGATATTTTTGTGAGTGTAGCAAGTAGTATTAGTAATGGAAATACACATATAGATATTGCACAAACATTGGTGGATGCTGTTCCAAAAGGATTTATAGATAGTATTCTTACTTATGGATTATATCTAATATTGTTTATTCCATTCATGACTACAATAGTACAAATATTAACTCAAATATTTTTAAGAGTAGTAAAACTAATACTATGTTTTGCATTTGCACCAATACCAATAGCATTGGCAGCTGATGATGAAGGAAGAGGAAAAGCAGTTCAATATTTCTTATTTGCAGCAAGTGTTGGTTTAGAGGCAGTAATTATTTATATTGCAACAAATATTTATGCAATTGGATTGGCAGGATTAAGTGGAACGGTTGGATCTACTGGAGCAATATCAACTATTGTTGCAATGCTATTTTTAAATGGAATGTATTTAGCAATTGTTCAATATGGTGGGCAATTTGCAGAAAAATTAGTAGGAGGTCATTAGTTTATGGATGAAATAGAAATAACAGTTTTTGATGAAATAACAGATTATAAAGAAAAAATATATTTCTTTAATTTTAGACAATGGATATTTGCTATTTTAATTGCTGTACTTGTAATACCTACGTATATTCTTTTAAAAGATAAAATAGGCGAAGAACCTACAAGTTATATAGTTATTGCAATTGCAGGTATATTAGGATTTGTTGGATTTGTAAAAATACATGAGTTACCAGCAGAGAGAATACTTCCATATTGGTTTAGACATTATTTTTTATTTGCTAAACCAATACATTATATAAGTGATAAAGAATATGAATTTAATCATAGTAAAGAAGGTAAGAAGTTATTAAATGAAAAGAAAAAAGCTGAAATTAAAGAGATGAAAAAGAAAAAAATGTTAGAAAAAGCAAAGAAAAAATATGAAAGTAAGCAAAATAAGAAAAATGCTAAGAAGCAAAAAGAAGATAGTGATTTTGAGAAATTTCAAGCAGTTATGAAAGATGATTTGTCAGAAAAATTATCTAATTTAACAAAAGAAGAACAAGAATTATTATTAAAGATATTTAATAAAAATGAAGGGAAGTGATAAATATAGAATTAATTGAATGGGAAAGAACTTTATTAAATTATTACTTATTAAAGTTTAATTGTAAATGGGTGCGAGTTTTTGATAACAAGCACCCTTTTTTAGATACAAGAGTTGATTTATATACGATTTATAAAAGAAAGATAAAATGTCAGCCAGTTTGTGGGCAACACACGTTTTCTAATATGTTTGAAAAGTTAGAAGAAGGCAAGTGGTACTTTATACCAGATTTATTAAAGGAAGGAGAAATGCTTATTGAAGAAAAAAGAGAAGAATAAAGAAAAGAAAACAACTTTTATAAACAATTGGTTAGTTAATAAAACTAAATCATTTAAAATTGCAAAACCTAGAACAACACCACAAATAATAAGAATGTTTTTTAAGGATTATGATATTAAAAATTCAATTATACAATTAGATGATAATCATTTTTCAGTATGTTTTGAATATCAAGATATTTCTTTTTCAAAAGCAAATTATGAAACACAAGAAAATATCTTTTTAAAATGGGTAGCATATTTACATTCATTTAATTATAACGATCATATTCAAGTAGTATGTGCAGGAAAGCCAGAAAAAACAAATGATTATAAACAAAGATATATTTATGATACAAATAATTTTAACGAAAATGAAACTAAAATTGCAAATGAATTTAATAATCTAATTGAAACAACATTAGGAGATAAAGAAGAAATTTTATGCGAAACTAGACAAGTTGTAATAACAGTTATAGCAGAAAATATGAAGGATGCACAAGATATATTTATGCAATATCAATTAAGAACAGAAGAAAAGTTTAAGGAGCTAAAATCTAAAATTAGACGAGTAACAATAAAAGAAAGATTGGCAAGTATTTATAATGTTTTTCACAATGAATTAATGGATATTGATGATATTTTTGAATATGCAAAAGAAAATGATTTATCAATTTATGATGTTTTAGCAACAAAGGAAGATGTTTATTTAAGAGAAAAAAACTATATAAATATTGGAAATAAAAAATATATAAGGGTTATGTATGTAAGTAGATTTCCAAAATCTATAACACCTAGATTTTATAATAGAATAACAACATTAGAAAATTATAATATCATAACAACTTTAAATATAACACCAGAAGATCCAGCAGAATTTATTAAAAAAACAAATAAAGCAATTAGTGGAATGAAAACTGAGAGACTTTCAAAGATAAAAAGAGCACTAAAAAATAATTATAGTTATGAAGTCGTAAAAGATGAAAAACTAGAAGATAAGTTAGACAATGCTCTAGGTTTAAGAGAAGCACTTTTAAAGAAAAAACAAAAAGTATTTACTAATAATATTTTAATTTGTATTCAAGCTGAAAGTCTACAAGAATTAAATGAAGCAACTAAAAATATAAAAAGTATTGCAAGTGAATATTCAATTAATGTGCAAAATATAGATTGGCAACAATTAGAAGGTTTGCAAAATTGTATGGCATTAGGTTGGAATACACTTCAATTTAGAAGGTCTTTAACATCAGAGGCAACAGCAACAAATGTGCCATTCAATACAAAAGATATAATGCATCCATATTCAATATATCATGGAATAAATTTAGTATCTAAAAATCCAGTATTTTGCGACAGAAAGAAATTATTAAATGGTAATGGTTGTGTATTAGCAACAAGTGGTGCAGGAAAATCTTTCTCAATAAAAATAATAATAGAACAAGTAATGCTTCGCTATCCACAAGATGAAATTATTGTTTTGGATCCACAACGGAGAATATGATCCACTTATTCAAGCATTTAATGGACAAACATTAAATATAAGTACATCAACAGATACATATATCAATCCGTTCGATTCATCACTTCAATATGAAAAAGATAATGAGGACGCATTAAATAATAAGATAGAATTTGTATTAGCATTTATAGAATCATTAGTTTCAAGTAAAGGTGGTGCAGGTCTAACAGGAGAACAAATAACAATAGTAGATAGATGTGCAAAAACAATTTATGAAGAATATCAAATGAGTAATTACAAAAAGGAATTAGAGCCAGATTTTTATAAGTTTTATGAAGAATTATTAAAACAGCCAGAAGAAGAATCAAAAAATCTAGCATTAGTTCTTGAAAGATATGTAATAGGTGGAATGGATATATTTGCAAAAGATACAAACATAGAAATAAAGAATAAATTTATATCATTTAATATAGCAGAATTGCCTAGAAGTATTCAAACAACAGGGTATTTAGTTATACTAGAGCATGTTATGGATAGATTAAGAAGAAATAAGAATTTGGGTAAACACACATGGATATTTATTGATGAATTTCATATTTTACTTGCAAATCAATTTTCATCAGATTATATTGCAAAATTATATAAAACAGGAAGAAAAGAAAATGCAATACCAACAATAATTACACAAAATATTGCAGTGCGCCCAGATAGGGCATTGTGTAGAGTAGCCTAAGGTACTACCACTCAAGATAGTGAGTGAATTAATCCACCTTACCGACTTTGCGGAAACGCAATACGGGAACATAGCACGGTGGAAAAGGGATTAGTTGCAATAGACTTTAATGCACGACTGTATCCCAATAATAAGAAGATATGAGGATAAGATTGGGTTTATCGAATGCAAGGTTCGAGTTCCTGTTTTTTGTAGGTATAGGTATAAGTCTTGAAACCTATGTCATAGTTCTATTTTGTTATCTTCGATGACAAAATAACTATCAATCAAACTATGAAACAAGCGTGAGAACACGATTTTAAAGAACTGAAAGCATATCCGACAATCTTCAAACCTAGACACAATGTTAACTGGGGATTGCCTAAGTTGAAATTTCATTTCAATATGGCAACGGAGTTCCCATAATAGTTTGAGAGAGTTAATAACTCTTACGTGGCGAAGGGGAACAGTTAATAATAATCTAAAATATAAAATGAAAGGGAGGAGAAGCCTCAAATGAAACCAACATCGATGATTTTAGAGCGTATTGCTAAAAGTTCGACAGAACACAAAGACGGCGTATTCACAAGATTATATAGATATCTATTGCGTGAAGATATCTATTTTGCCGCATATCAAAAATTATACGCAAACAAAGGAGCAACAACAAAAGGAATTGACAATGATACTGCTGATGGGTTTAGTTCAAAATATGTGAATGATTTAATCCAAGAACTAAAAAATGGAACTTATCAAGCGAATCCAGTAAGAAGAGTTTATATTGAAAAGAAAAATGGTAAATTAAGACCTTTAGGCATTCCGTCATTCAAAGATAAATTATTACAAGAAGTAGTTAGAATGATATTAGAGGCAATATATGAGCCAGTCTTTGATAAAAACTCACACGGATTTAGACCAAACAAAAGTTGTCATACAGCAATGAAGCAAATTTCTTCTGAATTTACAGGAGTAATTTGGTTTATAGAGGGAGATATTAAAGGGTGTTTTGACAACATTGACCACCAAATATTAATTAATATCATTGCAAAGAAAATTAAAGACAGTAAATTCTTAAACATAATAAGGCAATTTCTAAAAGCAGGATATATTGAAAATTGGAAATATAATGCAACTCATAGTGGCACACCTCAAGGTGGAATTTGTTCGCCAATACTTGCTAATATTTATCTTAATGAACTTGATAATAAATTTCGTGAAATACAAGGTAAATTTAATAAAGCAAGAACTATAGAAGAAATAAAAACACTTGAATACCGTACAATTGATAATGAAATGAAAAGAGTTTCATATTGGATTAATCATACAGAAAATGAACAAGAAAGAAATAACCTAATTAAAAAGTATAAAGCATTGCAACAAGAAATTCATAAAGTACCTTGTCATACTAAAAATAATAAAAAGTTTACCTTTGTTAGATATGCAGATGACTGGTTAGCGGGAGTTTGCGGAACAAAAGAAGAATGCGTAATGTTAAAAGCTGAAATTGCAAAATTTTTAACAGAAGAACTAAAACTTACATTAAGCGAAGAAAAAACATTAATAACACATAGTTCTCAAAAAGTTAGATTCCTTGGCTATAATATAAATGTAAGAAGAAGTAAGGAAGTTAAAGGTTTTAAAATGAAAAACGGCAAATATAGAAAATCACGAACATTACATTATAAAGTGGCGTTAACAATACCGCATAAGGAAAAGATTGAAAAGTTCTTATTCTCAAAAGGTGTGATAATGCAAAAAGCAAATGGAGAAATTAAACCTATCCATAGAACTGTATTGTTGAACTTATCAGACAAGGAAATACTAGAACAATATAATGCAGAAATGAGAGGGATTTTAAATTATTATAGACTAGCAGTTGATTATCATACACTAAATTATTTTTGTTATTTAATGGAATATAGTTGTTTAAAAACAATAGCTAACAAGCATAAATCTTCAATAAGAAAAATAATCAGAGAATATAAGGATAAAAATACTTGGTCAATACCTTATGAAACTAAAACAGGAATAAAAAGAATAAGACCGGTGAAAATCGCAGATTGTAAAAAAGGTGTTGTTAATGACGTAATTTATAAAAGAACTAATTTTAGTTTTAAATCTACAATAAGACAAAGATTAAACGCTAGAACTTGTGAACTATGCGGACAAACAGGTAATGAACTTTACGAAGTTCATACTATAAAGAACCTAAATGAATTGGGTAATTTAAATTGGGAAAAAGCTATGAAGAAAATGAAAAGAAAAACAATTATAGTTTGTAAAGAATGTCATAATATAATTCATAGTTAAAGCAATACGTGTTAATTATTAATAGAAAGCCGAATACTTCGAGAGAAGTACGTTCGGTTTGGAGGGAGGGAGTAGAAAACTTGTCAATAATTGTATTGATAAAGCGTCTTTTCCCTACCCTACGATGTATTGAAAAATGAAGATGGTTGTAAGATACTTTCAAATTCAGAGTTTGCAATGATATTAAAACAAAAACCTTTAGATTTACCACCAATTTGTAAGATATTTGATATTAGTAATGAAGAAGCAAATTATGTTATAGATTCTCCAGCAGGTCAAGGAATTATTGTTTATGGAGAAGATAAAGTTGCATTTAGAAATCAAGTATCAAAAGAATCATATATTTACGAATTAAATCAAACATCTAATTTTCAAGTGAATAGGAGCTAGTATATGGCAAATGAAAATAAAGATTTTGCAAATTCAGTAAATAAAATATCAGATGATATAAATAAGGCTAATAATCTTGTTTTAGATAATGCAAATAAAATAAATGATTGGTATTCTAAAAATATAAATGAAATGTTAGAAAACGAAATTGAAAGCAAAAGACTTGAAACAAATATTGAAAATGAAATTAAAGAAGATGTTGAAGTTGAAGATAAAGAAAATATCAAAATTGAAACAAAAGTAAGTAAATATGATGAAATGCAAACAAATAAATCTAATAATACTAATTTAAAAGTTAATAATAGATTAAATACTAAAACAGATTCAAAAGAAATTGTTAAGGTGGCAGATAATGAAGAAATAGGCAAACTTAATAACAAATTGAGTAAAGTAAATAAAATAACAGGTGGAATTAAGACAGGAATTAAGAGTGTAAAAACAGTTAATAATGGAGTAAATAAACTTGTTAAAACAGGTAAGTCAATTAATACAGGATTAAATGAAAGTGGTCTAAAAAGTTTTGAAAATAGTTCAAATAGAATAATGACTAAACCTATTAAGAAAGTTGCTTCAAAAGCTACTTCAAAGGTTACAAAAGAAGTAAATAAACAAACGAAGAAAATTATTAAAAAGAGTAGTAAAAAGATTGCAAAAACAACAAAGAATTTAGTAACAAATGCAACGCATGTTATGATGAAAATAATTGAAGAAACTACAAAAATGATATTATCAATGTTACCATCAATAGCACCAGTATTGATTATAATTCTTGCTATTGCAGCAATTGGTAATTTCTTTAATTTTAAGTCATCAAAAGAAGCAGATAATATGGATTTTGATGAAATGTCTAAAATGATAATAGAAATTGAAGATGAAAATTTACAAGCAATTTATAACGAGTTTTTAAAGAATATGGGAAAACCTTATTTAATGGATCATAGTAATTTAGAGTATGAGGAATGTATGGAATATTACGATTGTTCGAGTTGGACAATACATTGCCTAGCACATGTGGGAATAAAAACTATTGCTAATACTGGAGCAAGTGGATTGTATTCTGGGCATTGTAATCCAGTAGAAGTAAATGATAGACAAGCAATGGATTTAATTTTCTTGAAAGATACTTATGATACAGGAGAACCGGGAAGTATTTCTCATGTTGGAATATATATGGGAGAATTAACAGTAAATGGAGAAACTGCAGAATGGGTAATTGATACAGGAGGAAATCCAGAAGGAGTAAAAATAAGAAAATACAATAATGGTTGGTGGAACGGAGAACATTTTTATGGTTTTGGAAGATTGAAATAGGAGGTATTTTGAAGAAGATATTAAGAATTATAATAAGAATTTTTTTATTTGTTAACGCACTAATGTTAGCAATATGTTTTGAAGGAATGTTAATAAGGATGGGTATATTGATTTTTATATACTCATCTATTTTTTTGATTATTTTTAAGGAATGTAAGGAGTGATTAATTGGTAGTAGATATTTATAATACTGATAAAAAATATAATATTATTTATGCAGATCCGCCCTGGCATTATACAGGTTGGAGAAATGGAAATAAGAGTGCAGAAAGTCATTATCCTACAATGAAAACAAAGGATATAGTTGAAATGAAAGATACAATAAAATCTATATCAGATGAAAATTGTATCATTTTTTTATGGGTTACTTTTCCATGTCTAATAGATGGATTAAATGTAATGAAAGAATGGGGATTTAAGTATAAGACTTGTGGATTTACATGGGTAAAAAGAAATAAAGTTGCAGATAGTTGGTTTTTTGGACTTGGAATGTGGACAAGAGCAAATGCAGAAATTTGCTTAATTGGTACAAAAGGAAAAATATCAAGAGTATCAAATAAAGTATCACAAGTAATAGATACTCATTTAGAAGAACATAGCAAGAAACCAGCAATAGTAAGAGATAAAATAGTTGAACTTGTAGGAGATTTACCTAGAATTGAATTATTTGCAAGACAAGTTGTAGATGGTTGGGATTGCTGGGGAAACGAGGTGTAAATTTGAATATTAATTTAGAAATATTAGATAAAAGTGAAAAGAATATTAGTGATGATATTAAGGTAACAGGAACGACAGATATAATGGAAATAAAAGAAGTTAAAGCAATAAGAAATGCAGTTAGAGAACATTTATTATTTATTGGTTTAGATAGAGGAAATAATGTAAGAAATATAAGTGTATTAGGTATTGGTTCAAGTTGTGGTGCAGTAATAGATAGCAAAGATATTGTGAGAACAGCTTTATTTTCTTGTAGTGATAGAGTTGTTTTAGTACATAATCATCCATCAAATAGTATAGAACCTAGTAAACTTGATATACACGTAACAAGTGTTGCAAATAAAATTTTAGACGCATTTAATATTGAACTTTTAGATCATATTATTGTAACTGAAAGAGAATATGCAAGTTTGAAAAAACTTAATTTATTAGATAAGAATTTTGATGATAAGAAACTAGAAAATATGTCAAAAGGATTATTAATTGAAGAAAATATAAGATTAAAAAATCAAATTGAAAAGCTAGAAGAAAAAATAAAAGAAAACGAATTTGATTTAGAAATGGAGGCGTAAATGAAAAAAGTTATGAGTGTATATGCACAAAATTTAGCATATTACAATGAAGGAGAAATTATTGGAGGTTGGTTAGATTTACCAACAACAAAAGAAGAAATTGATGATTATTTAAGTGAAGTAGTAAGAATAGATGAAGAACACGAAGAATATGAAATTGCAGATATTGATGATTGTCCGTTTGAATATGAAATTATACAATGGGCAGATTTACACAAATTAAATAATTTAGCAATTATATATAGTTCTTTAGATGAAAAAGAGCTTGAAATGGTAAACGCATATTGCGAAAATATTGAAAGCAATTTAGGAATAGATGAAATAATAAATATTTGTTTACAAACAGATAGAATACCTTATTATGAGTATGATAGTCAGTTTAATGGTTATGGTTCAAATGAGGAAAAAATGGGCTTAACAATTGCAAATGAAACAGGATTATTAGATACATTACAAAAGTTAGGTGTGCAAGATTATTTTGATTTTGAAAGATATGGCGAAGAATTTGGTTTTGATTATCAATTGTTAGATAATGGGTATTTAGAATATACAGATTTAGATAAGAAATTATATTCAAAAGAAGAAATTGAAGAAATCGCAAATAATATTTTAATAAAAGATAAGTATGATAAAAAAGAAAAAGTTATATTAGAAAAAATTGCAGATGTAAAAGAAAGATTTAGAAAATTAACTCAAAATAATAGGCAACTTATACAGCATTTTAAAGGAGATACAAGATTTACAAATGTAATGGTTGCAGGAACAATTTTAGCAGGAATTGAATTAAGAAATTTACAAAGAGAAAATAAAAATTTAGAAGGAGAACTTGAACGTTCTCCTTTTTCAAGTGAAATGGAAGAATTAATTGATGAGTATGCAAAATTGGAAAAAGAATTAGAAGAAATTGAAAATGATTATGAAATGGAGCGTGATTAGTTTGAAATTAGTAACAAAGGAATTAGAAAAATTATTTGAGAAATACCCTATTGGAAGTCAAGACGGATTAGGTGGAAATGCAAAAGTTATTGCAAAGTTTTTTAATCCAATGGGAGCTGGAACTTGGTTAATAACAGAAGGAAATAAGTTAGAAAATGGTGATTATGAAATGTTTGGCTATTGCCATCTAGGAGATGATGAAATGGCAGAGTTTGGATATGTTTATTTGTCAGAATTAGAAGAAATAAAATTACCTTATGGAATGAAAATTGAAAGAGATTTATACATGGAAAAGGATTGCGATTTAATAAAGGCAATGAAAAGAACAGGAATAACACCACCAAATTATTTATTAGAAGAAAAAGAAAACGATGAAAATTTAGAACAAAATCAAGATGAAAATGATTATGAGTATTAAGGAGGAAAAATATAATGCCAAATTGGGTTAGAAATGTTGTAACAGTATCAGAAGATACAATGAATAAAATTAAAGAAAAATATTTTACAGAAGGAGTGTTGGATTTTGAAAAAATTAATCCTATGTCTAAAACATTAAATTTAGAAGAAGGTTCAATAACAGAAAGAGCAATATATTATGCCATTACACAAAAAAATGAAGAAAAAAGAAATGAAATATTTAATCTTTTGAACAAAACAGAATCTATATTAGATAAAAGTTATTGGGCTAAATTAAAACGATATATAGATTCAGGAAAATTTAATAATATTGAAGAATATGCAAAAAAATATGAACCAGATGATTTAGCAATTGAACTAGGTATCAATACTTTTGAAGAATTAGGAGATACGTATATTAATAATATTAAGCAATATGGACATGTTTCATGGTATAGTTGGTGTATTGAAAATTGGGGTACAAAATGGGGAGTAATAAGATTTTCTTGTAATAAAGATACAATGATTTTTGATACCGCATGGGCAACACCAGAACCTATATTTGAAAGCTTATCGAAAGAATTTCCAGATGATTATATAGAAATTAAATATGCAGATGAATGTTATTCAAATTATAATAATGGACAACTAATATTTAAAGATGGATTAATAGAATCAAATATCGAACTTGATGAAGAATTTGCTGCAGAAGTATGGGAAGAAACGATAGAAAATGAAGAACATAATTTAGAAGAAAATCAAGATGAAAATGATTATGATTATTAGGAGGTGCAAAGAGAATGACGTTTGATGAATTTTTATTAAGTGATAAAATAAGTTGTAGTTTTGGAGAAAAAAATATTTTAAAAATACCATATAATGAAAATATATATTTTATTTATAAACCTACCTATAATAGATTAGAATATAATGAGAAATTAGAGAATATAGGAATTTTTGAAAAGCAAAATCAAAAGCTATATGGATCGAGTTGGGAATTTGATACAAGATTTAATAAAGAGCTTGAAAGTAAATTTTATAAAGGTAGTTTTGAAAAAATAAATGAAGAATTCTCAAGAGATTCTAATTTATTATTAAATAATTATATAACTGAAAATGCTTCATTATTAAAAGCAAATTCAATAGAAGTTTGGGAAAAATATATAGCATCAGAATATAATCTTAATTCAATAAAAAACAATGCTAAAAACAAATATATTTATGGAATTGAAAGAGATAATATAGTATTTTCTATAAACAAATATAAATATGAAAGAGATAAAACTTTAAAAATTCTTTTAATGGAATATTTAGAAAAACCAAAAGAAATAGCAGAAAAAATTTTTAGAGAATACATAAATAATGATGAATTAGATAGGGTATATTCAAGAGTTGCAGGTATTCCAGATTATGATGTAACAGTAAAAGAAAAAATAGGAATTAGACTTTGGGAGTATGAATTAGAGAACAAATTAATTAATGATTATGAGAATAATCTTAATAATGAAGTTAAGTTAGAACACGATATTATAAATGCAATTAAAGATTTAGATGTGCAAACTTTGACATTAAATTTAGAACGAAACGGAAAAGAAATATCTTTTAAGTATCCAAAAGAACAACTATATAATTTATACTTTAGTGATTATTATATTGCAAGTAGAGATGATAGAAAAGCAGTAAAAGAATTTTATGCAGATGATGAAAATAAAAGTTATTCTTATGATTTTAAACTTGAAGATATTAAGTCAATTACATTTAGAAAACAGATAGTTTTTGAACAAAAAGAATTAGAAAATGATAAAGATATTACAGATGAAATGTTTGAATAAAGAGAAGAAACAGGAGCAAAAATTGCTCCTGTTTTTATAAAAAAATATTCTCCCAGCGGGCTAAAAAGGTTTTAGGAAATTTTTTCCTAAACAGCAAAATGGTGTCAAAACACCAAGCTGGCGAATATTGGGCATTAAAAAATGCTCTCATTATTCGAGAGCAAATAAATTGCTCTTTGTGTTATGCTGCACTTCGTTAGCATTAACACTTTTGTAAGTAATAAATGAATATAAAAATATTTGAAAAGGAGGTTTTGTTATGCCAAGTGAAGATGAGAAAAAATTATATTATATAATTTGTGATATATCTAAAATATGTAGAAAATATTTCTTTGCAAGAAAAAATTTGCCAAGTGAATGTATGCCAATAGATGATGTTGTAAAGAAAATTGTAGATAGTACAAAAAAATTAAAAAATGAGTATAAAGAGATAAAAAATAAAGATAGATAAAAAAGTTATGGAGAAGGAATTTTAATGTATGAATTAGAAAATGTTTTTTTATCATATAATAGAATAATTGAAAAATTGAATAATGAAAAAGTAACAACTAAAACAGGAAATATAATTACACATAAAGATTTAAGACAAGCTGTAGAAGTAATGTTAAAAAAGCATTATAAGTGTAGATGGCGAAGTGAAAAAGTAAGGAATAAAAAATATTTAATATTAATAGAAGGTTATTATTGGATAAAGTATGTATATTTTTCAAAAGAAAAATCAATGTATGATGCTGATATTAAATTTTTTAAAGACAGAATAAAACAATATGAAGAAATATTAAATATCAAAGAAAAAGAACTATTCAATTGTGATATTGAAGTAAAATGTTTAGATGTATTTTTTAATAGAAAAATTGAAACAGTAAAAAAGGCAATTCAAAAGATGATAAAGGAGCATAAAGAATATAGATATTTAGTAAATGAAAAATTTGTTGTTTCAAAAGAAGGTATTAAATGGTTATGTGAAAATTGCTTTAAAAATAAATATTTAGAATTGTTAGAAGATTATAAAATGGAATTAACGGAGATGTTTATACAAGCAGGATACATATATGATAATTTTTTTGAAAAAAATTAAAAAAGGGCGCTGACTTTTTTTAGAATCTACGGTATAACGTATAAGTAATCGATTACATATAAGTCAGAAGGAGGCGGGAACAGTTTGGGTGGTGAATCAATAAGAGATTTATATAAAATGGTTGAAGATGAGTTTAATGCAGAATTGATAAAAACTGATGCTTATAAAGAGGCTTGTACTCGTAGAAGGCAAAAAAGGGAATTAGTAGAAACATGTTTAAGTAAAGAAGAATATGCAATATTGCAAGAGTATTTAGATGTGTATAATGAAGTGGCTTCTGTTGAAATGGAGGAAGCATTTATCAAAGGATTTAGATTAGCAAATCAATTGCTAGTTGACTCTTTAAGATAAGAAAATAATTATAGTACGTACTAGATTTTTATATGGGAGGTGATCCATATTAGAAATTTAGAAGAAAGAAGAAAGACAGTAGATTTATTAATTGAATTTATAAAAGCAGGAATAGTCAGCAGAGAACAAAAAGAAATAATTTATAAAATTGTATTGAATATGAAAAAATCTGATTTACAAAAAAGAAGATTTTGTATGATTTATAGTTTTGGACCGAATATAGATGAAAAAAATACATATAAAAAAGTAGCAGCATTTTATGATTGTTCTATAAGTAATATAAGAGGTTCAGTTATGTCTATTGTAGCTGGTTTTATTCGTTTACCAGATGAGCAATTTAATATTTTAAAAAGTATAGTTGAAGATTGCAAATTAAAAAACGAAACGAAATAATATTATTTTAGATGGAGGGCGTAATGCTCTCTTTTTTAGTTAGGAAGTGATTTTATAGAATTAAATAAAAATGAAAGAAGAAATAGTATAAAAGTGTGGGTATCAAAAGAAGAAAGAATTTTGTTAGAAGCGAAAATGAAACATTATGGGTATAAGACAATTGCAAAATATGTAAGGGATGCTGTTATATATGAAAATGTAACTTATGTGGATTTAAAAGGAAAGCAAGAAATATATGATGCTTATAGTGAAAATACGAAACAAATAAAAGCTATTGCAAAAGAAATAAGACATATAAGTAAGTATGCAACACAAATATCAAGTGATGAAATAAAATCTATTTATAATTCAATGGGAACAATATTAAAAAAACAAAAAGAAATGATAAATTTAATTGAGAAAAAATTAGATTTAGAAGTTTATCAAAAAGTGCAGGATAATAAAAATGCCAGTTACTAAAAGACAGGCACATTATGGTTCGCCAAAAGAATTAATAGATTATATTTTAGATGAAAAGCATAATGGAGAAAAAGCAGGAGTAGTTTCATCAATAAATTGTAATGTTGAGACAGCGTTTCAAGAATTTAGAGATATACAAAACAAATATAAAATGGGTGGCACAAGAGTTGCATATCATATTATACAAAGTTTTTCTCCTTTAGATGACATTACAAAAGAAGAAGCAAATGAAATTGGAAAGAAATTGTGTGAAGAATTATATTCAAATTATCAATGTGTAATTTCAACACATATAGATAAGGGCCATATACATAATCATATATGTTTAAATGCAATTAATTTAGATGGTGTAAAACTTGAAGATAGACTTGCAAATGAAAAAGAAGGTTTATATGCTTTGAGTGATACAAGTGATAGAATTGCAGGAGAATATGGTTGTTTTATAATGCCTAGAAAAACTTATTTGAATAATAAAAATAGGGATTATTATCATCAATATAAAAAGCAATCGTGGAAAGAAAAAATTAGGTTAGATATTGAAGATATACTACCAAAATGTAATACATTTGATGAGTTTATAGATGAATTAAGTATAAATGGATACAAGATAAAAAGAGGAAAAAATCTATCAGTTAAGTGTGAAGGTATGGAAAGATTTGCAAGACTTAATACAATAGATGAAAGATTAAGTAGTAGTAATTTATATAAATTCTTTAAGAATAAAGATAATGCTGTATTAGAAGATGTAAATATAACTAAAAATAAATTTAATTTAAGTATTATAGAAAGTGTAATAGAATCAAAAACAGCAATTGAAAGAAGTAATATACAAGTACAAAACAAGAAATATAGTGAATATCAAAAAACAAAATATATGGAAATAAAAAGATATTATAAATTAAAACAACAATTAGAATATTTAGAAAAATATAATATTACGTCTTTTGATGATATAGAGCAAGAAATTGAAATTAAAAGAAGTATGATAAAAAGTGCAAATATTGTTTTGAAAAAGAAAAATGAAACATATAAAGAAATACTTGAAAAAACAGAAAAAGCACAAGATTATATTAGGTTATATGAAACATATAAATATGCAATGAGTTACAAAGAACAGGATCCACAATATATATTTCCAAAAGAAGTGGAAATATTTTTAAAACTGCAGAAAGAATTAGGTATAGAAAATATTGAGCAAGCAAAAAGATTAATAAAATCAACAAGAGAAGAAAGAATTGAAATTAACAAAATGAAGAATAACATATTAGAAATACAAAGAGAATTAAATCATTTAGACACAATTAAGGAAGAAAAATTATCAGCAAGTAATTTATTTATACACAATATAAAATTTGGAGGAAATCATATTAAATATGAAAAGTCAGATGATAAATTTTATTGTATTGAGTTGCCATATACAAAAGATATAATTTATATTCCTAAAAAATATATAGCTTATAATGAAAAATATCAGTATTACACATTATATTTAGTAGATGATATGGAATATGGAATTTTTAATGATAAAGAAGAAAAAGTAGATACACTTACAGGGACAGAATTAGAACGAAGTGTATTAGAAAAGAAAAAAGAAATTGATTATAGTTATAATGAATTTAATATATATTAAATTGCTCTCAAATCAGCTTTGGGGGCTTTTTTAGTTTAAGGAGGGATAGTTATAGGAAAAATAAAATTATTAAGTTTATTTAGTGGAATAGGTGCTTTTGAAAAAGCACTTGATAGATTGAAAATACCTTATGAATTAGTGGGATTTTCAGAGATTGACAAGTTTGCAATAGAAAGTTATTGTGTAGTACATAATGTTGCAAAAGAAAAGAATTATGGAGATATTTCAAAAATAGATCCAAAAGAATTAACAGATTTTGATATTATGACTTGGGGATTTCCATGTCAAGATATTTCAATTGCAGGAAAAATGAAAGGAATTAAAGAAGGAGAAACAAGAAGCGGATTATATTATGAAGGTTACAAAATACTAAAAGAAAAATTACCTAAAATAAGTATAATTGAAAATGTAAAAAATCTAACAAGTAAAAGATTTCAAAATGAATTTAATTCAATATTAAAAGATCTATCAGATTTAGGTTATACAAATTATTGGCAAGTCTTAAATGCAAAAGATTATGGAATACCACAAAATAGGGAAAGAGTCTTTATTATTTCAATACGAGATGATAAAGGCTCTTTTTCTTTTCCAGAAAAAATGCCATTAGAATTAAAATTAAAAGATATGTTAGAAGATGTGGTAGATGAAAAATATTACTTGTCAGATAAAGCAATAGGTAGATTAATAAAAAAGAATAACAAGTTAATAAAAACAAATAACAATCCAGAAGTTAGTTCATGTATAATTGCAGGATATTACAAAATGGATGGTGGAAATAATCAATATATTGCAGATAAAAATAAGGTAGAACGAATTGGTGGAATATATGATGATGAAAAGCATAAAAGACAAGCTGGAGGTATTTACAATTCAGAGGGAATATCTCCAACACTAACAACAATGTTTCCGGGAGGAAATAAGCAACCATTTGTATTAGTAAAAGAAGCTACTAAAAAAGGTTATGCAGAAGCAAAAGAAGGAGATTCAATAAATTACGCTTATGCAAATAATTTAAAGAAAAGAGGTAGAGTTGGTAAAGAAGTTTCTCAAACAATATTAACAACACCGAGTATTGCAGTTTTAGAAAATACAAATAAATTGATATGTTTGAATAATAAAGATAAAAAGTGGAGTATTCAAGACAGAATATATGACACAGAAGGGATTTATTCATCAGTAACAGCTAGTAATTATAGATCTAATATAGCAGAAAGAAAAATGTTTAATTCATTCAATAATAAAGAAATTAAAGATATAGCACCAACACAAACAGCAAATTGTGGTAATTCTTATAGTAGTGCAGCAGTTCTTATTTCAGAAGATGGTACAACATTTATGAGAATAAGAAAATTAACACCTTTAGAGTGTTGGCGACTTATGGGATTTGATGATGAAGATTTTTATAAGGCTAAAAATGCTGGCATATCAGATACTCAATTGTATAGACAAGCAGGAAATAGTATTGTTGTAAATGTTTTAGAATGTATATTAAAAAATTTAATTTAAAATAGTCGTAGTGTTTTACTAAAATTTTTAGTAGAACACTATGACTATTATTTTTTTTGGAAAAATTCTTGTTACATCAACATTTTTCTTAAATTTGTGATATAATGTCAAAGAAAGAAGGTTTAAGAAATGACAGATAAATTTATATTTGATTACATTGAATTAAAAGAACAAGAAAATTCTGAATTTATTAGATATTCTTATTATGAACTAAAAATTAAAAGTAATTTAACAGATGAAGAAATAAATAGATTTTTAACAGTAAATAGAGATTATTTTGAAAATCATAATTATAAAGTATATTTTACTGGAGCAAGGTATGAATATAAGGGCGGATTTCAAAATGTCCAAGCTAATGAGTTAATGATAGCAATAAAAGAAGAACAGGAGTAATAATAATGAATTTATATGAAGTAATGAATGATAAAGAATTAGAATTATTAAGTAATGCAGGAATAAAAATAGAGGAAAATAAAGATTATTTAAAAGAAGATTTTAAAATAATGGAACAACAGATTGTAGATTATATAATGTCTGCTAGTTCTAAAAATGGAGATATTGATAAAAGAAGAAATCAATATGAGAGTATATTTAAAATAATAGATATAAAATAAAAAAATTAAAAACAATATGTAAGATTAAAGATAAAAAGCTAGAGATTTATTAAAAAACTCTAGCTTTTTATGTATTTAAAATTTATATCAAACTGAAAATCTATCTTTTATTTTGCATTGAATACAAATGTTGAATTGTTTGATTAGTGAATTTTTTATTATCATCTTTAAGTTTTTGATATGTAGATACAATTTCAGGTGGGATAATGTCAATAGAATCATTAGAGCTATTAATAGTTCCATTAAATACATAATTTGGAGATAAATCTAATGTATTACAAATATCTAGTATAAGTGATATACTACCAGATGCTTTTCCTCTTTCAATATTACTAATATAATTTGTAGAAACATTACATATTTCGGCAAGATGTTCTTGTGTAAAACCTTTTTCTATTCTTGCTAATTGAATGTTTGTCCCAATTTTAACTAAATTATCATTTTTCATATTCGATTCTAGCTCCTTTCTAACAACATAATAAGTTAATTATGGCGAAAATAGAACAAATATAAAATACAAAAATGCCAAAAATACAACAAAATCTTGAAAATAAAAATTTAATATGTTATAATACAAAACAAAAAAAGAATATGTACGCACATATTCTCGAATATTTGACTTGCTTAAAACACAAATGTATAATTTAGTAAATTGTAAAATAATTAATCAAATATGTTATCTATATCTTCAAAAAGCTGATTGTAAGATATATCAAGGACTCTACATATAGCAACTATCTCAAAATCTTTAAGAAGTAGTTTATTATTTTCTATTAAAGAAATATCAGAGTGATAAATATCTACACCTAGCAATGCTATTTTATCAGATAGCTCTCTTTGAGAAAGTTCTCTTAATTCTCTATATTTTTTTACATTTTTACCTAATACATTAGCTTTTCCGTTCAATTTCTTTATTTTCATAATTTTTAGTATTCCTTTCCGACATATTGTTTATACATTTTACAATATTTTTTTAATAAAAATGGTAGACACTATCTACCAGAAAACAAAAATATATAATTGGAGGAAGTATGAAAAGTGAAGAAGAATTAATTGAAACTATTTGTAGGCAAAAAAATAATAGAGATATGTTAATTGAGCTTGTAAGAAAAAGAAATAATAAAGAATTGTATAGTCAATTGAAAATGTTTTCAGAAGAATCTTCAATTAATGAGGATCATAAAATAAAAATTTATAATGTCATATATGACTATATAGAGTCTGTTAATGAAGAATTTTTAGAGAAAATAGATGAAATATATAAAATAGCATGTAAGGATACAATTAATTTTATAAAAGAAAATAAAGTAGTTTTTTAAGGAGATAATGAAAATGGAGAAAATAAAAGTTTTAATAGCTGATGATGAATGGGCAATTTGTGATTTGATAGAAAAAGAGTTAAAAAAATATGAAGATATAGAAATTGTTGGTATTGTCAAAGAAAAAGATGAAGAAATAAGAGCAATTGATGAAAATAAGCCAGATATAGTAATAACAGATTTGTTAAGAAATAATGAATATGTTGGATATGATATTATAAAAAAATATGAAGAAGAAAGTTATTCGCCTGTTTTCTTGTTGTTTACTGCTGCACCACCATCTATTGTTTTTACCAAATGTAAAAATGTAGGAGGATACATTCAAAAATTTGGAGGAAAGTTTGATAGAATAGTAGTAGAAATACGAAGAATTAAAGAAGAAATGGAAAATCAAAGAAAAGAAATTCCTTTACAAAATGAAAATAAAGATAATAATAAAAGTAATTTTATTGAATTTATAAAAAGATTTTTGAAAGTATAAACGGAAATATAGAAACAAGAGTATAAAGATAGATTTTTCTTCTTAAAAATGTTAAAATACAGAACTGGAAAAGGAGGAAAATAATGTTACAAGTAAGCAGAGATGGTAATTTGAAAATACCTAAAAAAATAGAAGATATAAAAGAAAATATCAATACAATCGATGATAAAATTGCTGTTAAACAAGCAATAGCAACAGCGAACAATAAGAAAATAAATAATAAAAAAATAAAAGAAAGTGTTGAACAAGATGCAGAGTTAGAGATGGTTAGTAAAATTCCATATAATGCAAATGATTTGGTTGTAATTACTATTGTAAAAAAACTTACTGCATATACAATAGCAGTTACAGAAAAATCGCCTAAAAAATTCAGAGGTGTATTTGTTAATAGAATGCAAAATTATTGTTTAGATACATTAGAAAATCTATTGAAAGCAAATTTTACAAGAATGGATGCAATAGACAAGAAAAAAATAAGAGAAGAATTGCAAAAGGATGCAATAGTGAATTTGAAATTACTGGGGTATGTTTCTATGGTAGCAGAAAATTCAGGCTGTATATTAAACAAACAATACAAACAGATTTCCTTACAATTATCAGAGGCTATAAATTTGATAGCAGCATGGAAAAAGAGTGATGATGAAAGATGGAAAAATAGGAATTAGGATTTTAAACCGAAAGGTTTTTAATTAAGAGAAAAATTTTAATTGGTCGTTTTTTTTACGCCCCTTTATTATATGACGCGCGCGTGGTCGATAATAATGGTAATAGGAATTACAACAATGTAAATAAACGCAATGGTGGGGCTCGCCCAGATTTACTTTTAAGATTTATAAAATTAAATCGAAAAAAATCAGAGAAATATATTTTAGGTAAAATATATCAGTATTTAAAGTAAAGGAATTTTTCTCTTTTCTAACCGCTATAAAAGTGCGGTGGAAGAATAAATGAGTACCTACACAAGCAACGAATAGTTAATCTATTTTTTGCAAGTTATAAGAGGTATTCTTTTTTTGTATATAAAAGGAGTTTTGAAATGAAGATAGAGGAAATTTTTACATTTGAAAATTTATATAAAGCATATAAAGATTGTAGAAAGTCAAAACAACATAAAGGCGAAGTTATAAGATTTGAGGTGGATTTATCCAGAAATATTAGTAATTTACAAAAAGAGTTATTAAGTAAAAAATATAAATTAAGTAAATACAAAAAATTTTTAATATATGAACCAAAGGAAAGAGTTATTGAGGCATTACCATTTAAAGACAGAGTAGTAATTAAATGCTTTTGTGAAGCAACTTTAAGAGATAAAATTGAGAATAAACTAATATATGATAATGCTGCTTGTAGAAAAAATAAAGGGACAGATTTTGCTATAAAAAGATTAGAAAAATTCTTAAAATATGAGTTTGGAATACAAAAAAATAATGATTTTTATTTTTTGAAATGTGATATAAGAAAATATTTTCAGAGTATAAATCATGAAATACTACTAGGATTATTAAAAAAAATTAATTTTTCGACAGATGAAATGTGGTTAATTGAAAAGTTAATAAAAGAACAACCTAATAATGCAGAAATTGGATTGCCACTTGGAAATCAATCTAGTCAATGGTTTGCATTATTTTATTTGAATGAAATAGACAGATTGATTAAAGAAAAATTAAGAATCAAGGGGTATATTAGATATATGGATGATATGATATTGATACATAATGACAAAAAATATTTGCAAAAATGCTTACTTGAAATAAGAAAAGCATGTAAGGAAAAATTGAATCTTGAATTAAACGACAAAACACAAATTGGAAAAGTAAAAAATGGAATTGATTTTTTAGGATATAGACATATTTTAAATTCTAGAGGAGGAATAATAAGAAAATTAAGAGTATCTTCAAAACAGAGAATGAAAAAACATTTAAAAATAATGAAAAAATTAAGGATAAAAAATATAATTGATGATGAATATATATATGTTAGAAAGAATGCTTTTTATAATCATTTAAAGAATACAAGTGAAAGTTATAAGCTAAAAAAAGAGGTATATCCTTTTTGAAAAAAATTTGAAAAAAATTTTACGAATTTGTTGAAAAATTTTTATTTTTTTGATTTAATAATAGTGGATTATTTTAAATGTTATACGTAAAGGTATAAATTGGAGGTAAACAAATGAGTAATTATACATTTCCAACTCAAGAACAATTTTTTGAAGACAGAGAAATGCTTGAAGTTATAAAGAAAAGAGGAACTAAAGCAGCAATTACAGATTTTTCTATTTTATTAGGAGGATATGTAAATGATTATTATCATATAGATGGAGATAGAACTCTTGCAGGTAGAACAGGCTACTATTGGACAAGATCAGATGATGGAGATAATGACGCGCGCGTGGTCGCTAATGATGGTAGTAGGGATTACTACGATGTTGAATATGCGCGATGGTGGGGCTCGCCCAGCTTTACCGTTCTCATCAATCGATAAAATCCCCACGAACGGAGTGAGTGGTAAGCGTGCAACAGATGGAGTATTAGAAGTTGAATATGGATTTTATCCACAAAGTGCAGTTTCAAGAGAAATGCAACAAGAATTAGAACGTCAATTCAACAATGGAAGATTAAATAGAACTGGTAATGGATATACAACAGATTCAAGAAGATATAATGCTTATGATGAAAAATTTGAAGCAAAAAGACATGAGGAATTTGAATATCGAGGTAAAAGATATGTAAGAGTTGAAGCTAATTCTGATTTTGGAGGAGGAACATTTACTCTTTCAAATGGAGAAGGATATAGAGACGGGGATAATGTTTGGGTTGAAGTACAACCAATAAAATGGTTGGTAAGTGAAAGTGATAAATTGATGCTTGCAGAAAAATTAGTTTTTGCAGGAGTTCAATTCAAACATGAAAGAGATTATCATACTGAAGATTTTGGAAAAACAGATATAAAAAAATTTATAGATGATTGTTGGTCAAAAGATATTGAACAAGTAAGAAGTAAACGGAAAAACTATGGAAACTGGTATTGAACCAGAACTTGGAGAAGGGCAAACACAAAGAACTAGAAAAACTAGATTACAAAGATTAAATCCAGATAAATCACAAGAACAACAAAGAAAGAAAATGACTATAACAGAAGAACTTGAAAGTTATATTGAAGCAGGAGAAAGTGTTTTATTAAGAGGTCCATCTGGTATAGGAAAAACAGATAGGGTAAGAACATTGTATCCAGATTTAGTTTATATAAAACTTACTAACAATATGTTTCCAGAAAAAGTTGTAGGTTCAACGAATTTACAAACAGGGGAAAGTATTCCACCAGATTTTGCAAAACAAATAATATTAGATAGTGCAACAGATGAAGAAAGAAAATTAGTAGAAGAAAATATTCAAAATATATATGGAGTAGCAGATAAAGTTTTTGAAAGGTCAAAGGAAAGCGACAAGAAAGTAGTAATATTACTAGATGAGCTTTTAAATGTTAAACCAGCAGTACAAAGTTTAGTTTATACTTTAGTATTAAATAGATTTGTAGAAATGGGAAAAGGACTTAAATTACCAGATAATGTGGTAATTGTAGCAACAGGAAATCAAAAGAAATATTCTATGGTAGCAGAAGATTTAGCTGAACCATTAGAAAAAAGAATAAACCACATAATAGATGTAGAACCAAGAGTTGGAGAATGGATAACTGAATATGCTATTCCAAATGGAGTACATCCACAAGTAATTGGATACATGTTATCAAAATACAATTCTAATGGACAAAGTGAAAATATAGAAGATATTGGATATTTTTATGAAGAACCAGAAGTTGGAGAAGAACATTTAGATAGATACGGACAAAAAGGAAGAACAAATGACCCAAGAAGTTGGACTCAAATATCAGATACATTAAAGAATTTTGAAAGTGATTTACAAAAAGGAAAATTTGATGGAATAGATGTAGAAGATGCTTTAAAAAGAAGAATAGGAACAAAATTAAGGGAAGAATGGGCAGAAGAATTTTATGATTTTTATAATATGCCAACATTAACACCTGAGGAAGTAGTTAAAGGCGAATACACACAGGGAGATTTGCCACAAGATATAAATGAGAGATTTGCATTTATGACAGCACTTATTACTGCAGATGAAAAACAAGTAAAGGCATGCAGAGATTTCATAAGAAAACATTGTGACCCAGAATATTTAGCAACATTTGATATTTGTTGGGCAGGTAAAGATGAAAAAAGAGCAAGAAAAATAGATGAATTACAAACGTTAGATGAATTAAATGCTAAAACATATAATGCTGACGATACAAGAAGATATGTAAGAGATGGTATGACAGGATTTGAAGCAATAGATTTAGCATATACAGAACATCAAAGGGATAGAAATAACGAAGGAAGAGGTATGTAATGATGATTGGAACAGAATATAAGGTCGCTGCTGCTGAAACATTAAGTGTTTTAGAAAATATAAATACCATAGATATAAAAAAGATACCACAAAGTTTTTTAGATTTTTTGGCAGAATTATCATCAAAAGAAGATAGACCAGAATTGGATTATTCTAAACCGATAGAGGAACTAAATCTTAAAGAAAAAACAAGAGAGATTCTAGGATATATTTATATTAACTGGTGGTCTACAAAAGAAGAAAAAGAATTATGTGACAAGATGATAAATAATAAAAGAAAAAATAATAATGTTGGTACTAATGTGAAATATGAAGTAGATGACATATTTAAAGCGAGAAAAAATAATGTTTTAGTAAATAACACTGAAAATACTGAAATCAAAGAAATGGTTGAATATAAAGATGAAACTTTTATTAAAAAAATAATAAATAAGATATTGAGTTTTTTTAACAAAGGATTGAGGAGGTAATAAAGTGATTGATATTGATTTAATTGAAGCTCAAAAAGGAATAAAATCAATAGGTGTAATTGTCTTTAATTCAGATATTCAAAAATTAAATAATTCATGTAATATAGATGCAGGATTAAGTGATTTAGATTTGTTTGGTGTGAGTTTAGGACATCCTATTTTTAAAGAAGAATTAGAAAAAGTTTCAAAAGAAAATGAAATTTCATATTTAATAATATCAAATATTGATAAAGTAAATGAAGATAAACAAAATAGGTTTGTAGGATTGGTTAAAGATAGAGAGTTTATGGGATATAATTTACCAGATAATGTTATAATTGTATTTACAGTAGAAACAGAAAGTGATATAAAGAAAGTTTCAAAAGAACTTTATCATTTTTGTGAAGTAAATATATAAAACATTGAAAGGAAAAATCTAATGGATATTGATAAAAGTTTAATTTATAAAACTAAAAACCTATTATTAGCTCGATATCCGAGATTTGGTAGTGAAGTTGCAAAAGCAAATATAGAATATAGAACAGATTTAAAATATCATACAGCAGCTGCTGATGGAAGAAATGTATATATAGATCCTGAATACTTTAAAGGATTGAGTGAAGATGATAGATTATTTTTAATTGCACATGAATTTATGCATAATAAGTTTCTTCACATGTATAGATTAAAAGATTCAAATGGTGTGATGAGAGATCCAGATGTTTGGAATGAGGCAACTGATGCTATAATAAATGCAAATTTGGAAAGAGATGGCTTTACTATTAAAAAAGGATATGTAAATAGACCAGAAGCTATAAATTATTCTGCTGAAGAATTTTATGAAATACTTTTGAAAGAAAGGGAAGAAAAACAAAAAAATAGTAAACAGAATAATCAAAGTGGACAAGATAAAGGCGAACAGGATGAAAATGGGCAAACAGATGAAAATAATCAAAATGGACAGGAAAATAGTAAACAAGATAATACTTCAGGAGAAAAAGAACAAGATAATCAGTCAGGAAATGATGAAGGAACTGAAAATCAAAGTAATGAATCAAGCGAAAATGAAGGGCAAGAAAATGAACAAGGACAGAATGGCGAGGAAGAAGAAAAGTTCATGGACGACCATAGTATGTGGGAAGAAGCTTTTCAAGAAAGAGAAAATGGTGCAAAAAAAAGAAAACAAGAAAATAATCCTAATAAAAGCGAAAAGAATGATGGAAAACCCTCTGAACAATCTTCTGAACAAAAAAGTGATGATATAAGATTCGAGTTTGACGAAAGAAGTGAATTTGAACAAAATAGAGAAGAACAACTAGAAAGGGTTAAAAAGAGATTTGATAAAACAAAAAGAAAAATGAGAGGAGAACAAGTTCCAGAAGAAACTATTGATTTAGGCAGCATAGGAGAAAGTAGAAATGAAATAGATTGGAAATTGTTGCTTCGCAGAGAAGTTGAAAAAAGTGAAACAATATGGAGTCAAAGACGTTCAGTCGCAGAAAATAATTATGCATATAGACTTGAAGAAAACGAGGTTGAAGAAGAAGCAGAAACGGAAGTTATGATTGATGTTTCAGGCTCTGTTGATTTAGAACTTGTAAAAGCATTTTTAAGAGAATTAAAACCTATAATAAAACAGTCGAAACTAAAAGTAGGTTGTTTTAACGAAAAGTTTTGGGGATTAGTTGATGTAAAAACAGCAAAAGATATAGATGGCTTTACAATTCCAAGAGCAGCTAGGTCAAATCAATATGCTTGGACAGAAGATTGGGATTTAGCCGTTAGGTCGTTTTCTAAAAAAAGGGAAATAAATAAAATTGTATTTACAGATGGTTACCCATGTCCGGGAACAATGCCTAAAGAAGATTTAAAAAGAGAAAATGTAATATGGATGGTATATGGTAATAAAAGTTTTAATCCATGTTGCGGTAAAGTTATAAATATAACAGAAAAACAATTAGGAAAATTGCATCAAGTATATCAAGAACAAGAAAGATAATTATTTTTATATACAAAAAGCTAAATAGCAGCTTTTTGTATATTTTTTTTGATTATTTACAAAGTTCGACAAATTTTGCAAAAGAAATATGATATATTTTTATTGCAATTACCAAAAAATACCATATTTTACTGGAAAATACTATCAGAAAATACCAATAAAATAGATATATTGGCATATATAATCACTTTATGAAATAGTATATTTCATTTGTGAAAACGAAAAATCGACTTTTTGTATATAAATTTAGGCATTTCATAAACTATTTGGTTTTTATGTCAAAAAATGTGGTATTATGTCGCTGAAATTAAAAACTAATGAGAAATCCATCAAATTACCAATGATGTTATTTAAAATCAGGGAGGGATAAGATGGATTTTTATTTATTATATAAAAACAATTTAGAAAGCATACATTAACTTTTAAGGGTTAATTGTGTGCTTTTTTGTTTTTATATATGCAATTCCATTCTATGTACTTATTAAGCATAAACATGCTGAAGGAAAAAATTTTTATGAGAGATTTTTTGGCGTAGCTTTATAGAAATGTTTATGTTTATGTTCTAAAAATCTACGCATTTAGAGGTGTGTAGATTTGAGAATTGTTTTGATTGATTTAGAAACAATTGAATATTTTAGAGAGAGCAGAAAAATGTTTATGGACATTTCTGCTCTTTTTGCTTTTATAGAGCCAAAATCTAGAGGACCACCAACTCTATTCAGTTTTCAAATTTGAAATTGAATGGAGGAAATCAAATGGAAAATATAAAAACATTTGAAGTAGATGGAAACGAATTAATTGCTGATTTTGAAAGCAACAAGTATTTTATTATATTTAAAACTTATGAAGGACAAGAAGTTAAAAGTGAAATACCAAGAGATATATTTAATACATATTTGGAATCAAAAAGTATCTTTAAGAAAAATCAAAATGAACAAGAAAGGCACTGGGAACAGATTGCTTTATCAGAAAATGAAATTTATAAAAGAGCTTTTAAACATCCAGATAGTATTGAAACGATAATAATAAAAGAAGAAACGAATAAAGAATTACATGTTGCTATATCAAATTTATCTATTATTCAAAATAAAAGAATAAAGAAATATTATTTTGAAAATAGAAATGAGATGGAAATAGCAGAGGAAGAAAAAACAACACAACAGGCTATAAATTGCAGTTTACAATTAGCTAGAGAAACAATCAAAGAAAAAATATTAAAAAAATTTAAAAAAATTTAAAATTTTGACTTGTTATTTTTCAAAAAAGTGAGGAAGTAAGTGAGAGGGTAAAAAGTAAAAACTCTTTCACTTACTTTTTTAAATTTGAAACTAATATAAGCACATTGAAAACTGAATAACATTCATTAAAAAACGTTCTATTATTGAGCCAGTTTAAATGGGGATGCAGAACCTCATACTAAAATATAAGTTAGCGACTTATAAGGCGAAGATAATAATAGTTATAATGATACTCTTGTCTAGTCATAACTTGAGCGTGATAATGACCGTCGCACGTAATGAGGACAAGTCTGGTGTACCAGATAGGGCATATTTCCAGATATGCACCTGTGATGATTTAGCTAATCATAATTTAATGAATTAAAACTAAAAAAAATTGGAGGAAATAAACATGATTAAGATCATAATTACGGTTGCAGTAATAATTTCTTTTAGTATAGCAATTTTAATGCTTCTAGTTATTATTGGAGCTGGTAAATGTAAATCAATACAAGAAAGAATTGATGAAGATATAGAACAACAAAGGATTGTAAGTAGTCCAGAATATAATGAGAGGAGAGGATTTTTATGGAGATTCCGAAACAAGTTACCAAAAATCAAGCTATAAATTATGCTATTGTAGCATTTTGTGATTTATTAAACACAGCAAATAAAGACAATTTTAATATAAATGAAATAGAAACATTTGTATTAGGCGCTATGGAGGCACATTCAAAATCTAATGTAAAGAATATAGCAAATATATTTAAGGAAAGTTACAAAGATAAAAAAATCGTAATAAGAGTGGAAGAAAGTAAAATATAAATTTTGAATAAATATAATTTTAAAACATAATTATTTAATATGGAGGGCAAAAGTATGGAGTCAAACATTGAAAATAAGGAAATTGTTGAGATTAATAATAAACAATACACAGTGATTTCAAAAAGATCAAAGGATGTATTTAGTAAAGATAGACTAATAAAACTAATTGCAAATTATGCTATGGCAGAATTGCAAAAAAAATCTTAATTGGGCTGACAAAGTTATAGTGGTACGTTATAATATTTGTATCAGTATGTTTTTATAAAGTACATCTTATTGAGGGAGGCAATAAGATATGAAAACAAAGTATAATGTAGCTGGTTATTTAAGACTATCACGAGAAGATGGAGATAAAGAAGAAAGTGATAGTATTGGTAGCCAAAGAAGTATTATTGAAGATAAAATAAAAAAATTAGGTAATGATTTTAAACTTTATGATTTTTACATAGATGATGGATATACAGGACTTAATACTGATAGACCATCATTCCAAAGAATGTTAGATGACATACAAAGGAAAAAAGTAAATTGTATTATTACAAAAGATTTATCAAGACTTTCAAGAAATAATTTTGAGGCAAATTACTTAATTGAAATATACTTTTTAGAAAATAATATTAGATATATTTCAGTATTAGATAATGTAGATACTTATGTTAAAAACTCCAATAATGATATTATTCAATTTAAAACATTAATAAATGATTGGTATAGTAAAGATATATCAAGAAAAGTAAAAAGTGGTATGTGGGCAAGAAAAGAAAAAGGATTATATGTTGCTGCTAAAGCTCCTTATGGTTATATGAAAGATGAAAATAATAAAAATCAATTAATAGTAAATTCAGATGAATCTAAAGTTGTAAAAAGAATTTTTAAAATGTATAACGAAGGTATATCTATGGGAGAAATTGCAGAAATATTGCAAAAAGAAAAAATATATGTTCCAAGCTATAATGGTTTTGAAAAGAATAAAAATGGAATTTATGGCTGGCATTGTTCAACAATATCAAAGATATTAAAGAATGAAGTTTATTTAGGTAATACAGTATATGGAAAAGTTATGAATTTAAGTTACAAGTCTAAAAAAGTAAAATTTGTACCTAGAGATGATTGGAAGGTTGCTAATAATACACATAAAGCAATTATTAGTCAAGAATTATTTGAGAATGTTCAAAAAAGAATAAAACTTAATCAAAAAGCAAAATCGCATGTTCATAAATGGGTATTAAATGGATTAGTTCATTGCAAAGAATGTGGAGAACCAATGCAGTTGAAAGTAAAATACAGAAAAGATGGAAAGACAATAAGTTTTATGAGATTGTATTGTTCAAGTATTTTGCATAAAAAAGGTTTTTGTGTAAGAAATTATAAAGGAATAGAATTACAGTCAGTTACTCAAATTGTCATTAGTAATTTAAACAAAAAAGTATCTAATATTGTTAATGCACAAGATGTTGAAGAGCTAGTAGAAAAATATTATAAAAATCAAGATAATACTGAACAGGAAAAAGAATTAAATCAGGTTACCAAACAGCTAGAAAAAGCAAATAATATGATAAATTCACTATATATTGATTATAAAGAAGGTCTATTACAAGAAATCGATTTTAAAACTATGTATGATCAAGAAATTGAAAAAAGAGATATGTTAAAAAATAAAATTAAGAAGATTAATGAAAACATAAATAAAAGAAAAGAAATTTCAGATTTAGAGTTCAAAAGAGTTGTAAAAAAGGTTTCAAATGTTGGTAGTTGGTCAAAAGAACAGTTAGCTGATGTTATAGAAAATGTAGAAATAGATAATGATGATAATATATATATTAACTATAAATATGATGTGTTGGTGATTGCATAAATGGGTAAAGTTTATAAAGCAGCAATATATTTGAGAATATCAAAAGAAGATAAAGATGAAAGAAATAGTATTGCTAGTCAAAAAGAAATTACTTTAAATTATGCTAAAAGACATAATTACGAAATAGTTGATGAATATGTAGATAATGGATATTCAGGAATATTATCATCACGTCCTGCATTAGACAAATTAATGATTGATATATTGAGAAAAAATATTAATATGGTAATTGTAAAAGATATGAGTAGATTGACTAGAGATAAGAATTTGACAGCATATTTTACAGATATATTTTTTCCAGATAATGATGTAAGATTAATTTCAGTTACAGAATATGTTGATACAGGTGAGCGATATGAAATTGATGATGTTGTGGCATTAAGAGGTATAATCAATCAAAGTTATTTAGAAGATATTTCTAAAAAAATTAAAGCAGTAAAAACAGAATTTAAGAAACAGGGTAAATTTATTGAAAATTCTGTTCCTTATGGTTATATAAAGGATAAAGAAGATAAACACAAATTAGTAATTGATGAGGAAGCAGCAAAAATAATAAAATATATTTATACATCTTATTTAGAAGGTGTAAAGCCATATATAATTGCTGAAATTTTGAATAAGGAAAAGATAAAGACACCTTCACAATACCAGAATTTAAAACATCAAGCAAAATATTGGACAAACAAAATTATAAATAGAATATTATCAAATCCAATATATACAGGAAGATTACCTATTAATAGACTTCAAAATGATTTCAAATTAAAGAAAGTTATTGTAACATCTAATAATAATTTAGAATATTGTGAAAATTCTCATGATGCAATTATTTGTATAGAGGATTATGAAATGGTGCAAGAAAAAAGATCAAGTAGAGTAAAAAAAGAACCAGAAACGTATTTGTACTTATTAAAAGGATTAGTTTATTGTGGCAATTGTGGATGTAGATTAACATATAAAAACGAAGCTCCAGTTAAAATTAATTCTAAAGGTGTTGTAACAGGAAAGAAAAATAAAAAAGGTAGATTTGTATGTGAAGAACATAATAGACATTTAGAAGTTTGTAATTCTAAAGACATAAAAATAAGTGAACATGAGTTAAATGAAATTGTTTTAAAAACTTTATCGAAAAGGCTTATGGAATTAAAAATTGAAAGATACGGGTCTGCAATAGAAAAACAACAATTAGGAATTAATCCAGAAATGGCAGAAAAACAAAAACTAAAACAAGAAATTAATGTGCAGGAAAAAATATTTAAAACTTTATATCAAAAAAAGGTAGAAGGTCTTATATCTGCAGAAGAATTTAAAGTACAATATGCACAATATCAGTCAAGAATAAATGAATATAAAGAAAGATTAAGGGGTATAGAAGAAAAAATGTCTAGTCAAAATGTTGAAAGTGGCATGGATACTATAATTAAGCATTTTGTCGATTGTGAAGGATTTGATAATTCTATACTACAAAAACTTATAGAAAAAGTGAAAGTTGGAAAGAACAACAAAATTGAAATTTTAATGAAGGTGTAGCCATTTGCACCTAATTTTTTGAAAGCAAAAAGGTTGCACTTTAATACCTTTATGAGAACAAAAAGCAAGGGCAACATATGAGAAAATTATAGATTTATGTAAAGATGATCCAGATGTTTTGGATCCACTAAGATTTTTAAGAGAAAGAGAAGTAGTTCATTTTCAAAGATTTGGTGAGGCTTTAAGAGGTGTGCAGGACAAATTAGCAGAAAAAAGATTTTATATAAATAATTGTAATTAATTAAAAGGGTACTTCGTAGTGAAGTACCCTAAAACGTTTAGGAGAACGATAAAAAGTTTAACTTTAATCGATCACCGGTTTTGCTGTAACCACGAACAATAGCAATTACTTTTTGTCCATAGTATACAGTTGTGTCTTGAGGAATGTTTATAATCCCTACTGTAGAAGGATTAATTGTGCAGAAGTACCCGTCATTTGTTTGAGGTACTGGTAATAGTATAGTGCATTCGACAAAATCTTTGGGATGTAGAGAGAATGTTTGATTTATAAAGAGACTTTTGTAGTTTAATAAATAGCTTTGCTTTTCATAATCAATTTCCTTAATTACAACATCTAATACATCTTTGGGATTATTACCTAGATCAGTAATTGATTTAAGCCTTGCATTGGTATAGTCCTTGACATGAAGTATTCCGCGAATTCCAGCTCCAATATCACAAAAAAATGCGGTTGGCATATAATTTTTTATATATGCTTTAATTGGACCAGAAATGTGTTGCAAATTTTCAAATGCTCTTTGCATGTTTAACTTTCTAGACAAAATTGGAGTTTTATCTAAAAAGCCAATTACTTTTACAGATACTTTTTTGCCGATTAACGAGTACAATTCACTTGAAGGAACACCGTTATCTTTAAACAACGGGTATATGGAAATTTCTTCTTCTGGAATATATCCGTATATGTCCTTTGTAAATTTTACTAGTAAATGCCGTGCACTACTGTCCCAAGATTGAACTGTACCTATAACAGTTGTTTGGGTAAGTATTGCATTTTCAAGCTTATGAATTGACATTTCTGTGTCAATACTACATAATGCTTCGGGTATAAATGCCTTTTTCATAAATTTTTTACACACTCCTTTTAATTAATAAGGTAACATAAAGTCGCCTACTATAGTATACAATAAAATTAATAAAAAATCAAACAATGTAAAATAAAAAAATATTTATTATTATTATATTTTGTGATATTATAATAAATATATAAATTTTTAAATATTGAGGTATTTAATGGAAGGAACAGTTAATAAAAAAGTTAAACAATATATGATAGATACTGTTTTGAATTTAATAAATCAAAATAGAATTTTTAAAAAAGTATATGGAATAGATTTTATAAAAAAAAGAATAGAAGAAAATTTAAATGAGGTAATTACAGATATTCCACCGGAAATTAATGGAATAGGTGGACGTTATATAAATTCTAATAAAAATATTATGATTTTTTTATCTGGCAAAGACAATTGTGAATTAACCATTAATGATATAAAAAGAAAACATGCAATTCCTTTATTAGTACATGAATTAATTCATGCAATTATGAGAAAAAATGATGAAGAATGTAAAGAATTATCTGATGAAATATATAAGTATTATAAAAAAAGAACTGAAGTTGAATTATCAACTGGTGTTGTTATTATATATGATGATGGAGCAATTGGAATTGGTTTAAATGAAGGATTAACAAATTGGCTTTGTGGATTGTTAGGAAAAAATGATAAAAATTCATATAAAAATTTAACTAATATAGTGTATCAAGTAGAAAATGCAATTGGAAAAAATAAAATGATGAAGTTTTCGAAAGGGCGGAATTGGAAATGCGTGCAAGCAATTAAATTTATCATGTAAAGAATATAAGTTGTTTTTAAAAATGACAGATAAATTATATTATTTAGAAAGAAAAAATTTGGTAGTTAGAGATACAATATATAATTTAAAAAAAGGAACTGGCAATGATAATATTTTAAATGATGAAAAATATATAATGTTTTTAAATAATAACTGTTTAGAAGATTCAAAAGAAAATAGAATAAAATATTTTGAAGATAAAAATAAGAAATTGGATGAAAAAATAAATAATTGTGTTTGTGATATAGAAAATTTTATTTTTATTAAATATTATAAAGAAAAATTTAAAAATATTGATAAATCACATATAAAATTAAAACAATTTTATAAATATAATAAATTTTTAGTTGGAAATCATTTGAAAAATATTAATGTAGTGGGAGATACTAATGATGATATTAGACAATTTATAAAAAGTAGTGAATTTCAATTTGTAAATTCAGAATATGTTGAAAAATTTTATAGTATATATGATATATTTGATAATGAAAAAGTGAAAGCTGCTATTAAGTTAATGTATCCGGATATAAGAGAAGATACTAAAAATTATTTAATAGAAAAAGAAATGAAAAAAAGAAAACGTAAATCAAATAAAATATTGAAACAAATTAAAACCAAAATTTTTAGAATAGATAAGCCAAAACAATTATGCCAAATAAATACTAGCATATTAGAAGAAAAAGAGAATTTTAGAATTAAAATTAGTGATATGGAAAATTATTCAGAAACTTATTATAATGAATCTACAAATGATGAATTTATAAAAGAAGAAATAGATGAGAAAGAAAATTGTTAAATATTGGTTAAATTACTTGATTTTAGGTAAAAATTATGATATTATTTTAAACAAATTTAAAGACTATGAAAAGGACAACACAAATATAATAAAACTAACAGAGAGCTAGAAAAATGTTGAGATTCTAGTAAGATAATAAAATATTTGTTATCACCTTTGAGTTGCTTAAATGAAATATAGTAATTTAAGTCGTATTTCTGCGTTAAAGATTGAATAAGATATATAATTTTAATTATATAAATTAGGTGGTACCGTGAGAAAACTCGCCCTATAATATTAGGACGAGTTTTTATATTTAAAAGGAGGATAATAATTATGAAAAAGGTAGAACCAAATTTTAATTTTATCGATATGGAGCACAAAATAATGAAATTTTGGGAAGAAGAAAAGTGCTTTGATAAATTACTTGAAAAAAATAAAGATGGAAAAAAATTTAAATTTTTAGATGGACCAATAACAGCTAATAATCCAATGGGAATACATCATGCTTGGGGAAGAACTTTAAAAGATGTATATTTAAGATATAAAGGAATGAATGGATATACTTCACATTATAGAAATGGTTTTGATGGACAAGGATTATGGATAGAGGTTGAAGTAGAAAAAGAATTAGGATTTAAAGACAAAAAAGATATTGAAAATTACGGATTAGAAAAATTTACAAGAAAATGTATGGATAGAGTTGAGAACTTTTCTAAAATTATTACAGAACAATCAAAAAGACTTGGACAATGGATGGACTGGGATAATTCATATTATACAAATACAGAAGAGAACATTACATCTATTTGGCATTTCTTAAAAAAATGTGATGAAAAGGGAATGATAAAACAATCTTTTAGACCAATGCCATGGTGTCCAAGATGTGGTACTTCATTATCTGAACATGAAATGGCTGGATCATATAAACAAATGGTACATAAAGCCGTATTTTTTAAATTGCCACTTGTAGGAACTGATAGTAAAATTGTAGTATGGACAACAACACCATGGACATTATCTTCAAATGTTGCATTAGCTGTTAACCCAGAAATAGATTATGTTAAAGTAAAAGTTAAATCTGATGATAAATATTTAATAATGGGAAAAAACGGATTAAAAATATTAGGTGATGATAAAGTTGAAGTTGTTGATAGTTTTAAAGGAGATAAATTAGTAGGTTTAGAATATGAAACATGTTTCCCAAAAATGGAAAAACAAAAAGTAATAGATCATAAAGTTGTTGCTTGGGAAGAGGTTTCTTCTGAAGATGGTACAGGAGTGGTTCATATAGCTCCTGGATGTGGTGCTGAAGATTATGAGCTTGGAAAAAGAGAAGGACTTGATATTGTAATCCCTGTTGATGATAATGGTGTTATTGTTGAAGGATTCGGATTTATGACTGGATATAATACAAAAGAAGTTGCAGAACATGTTTTTGAAGAATTAGAAAAAAGAAATAAATTATATATGGTTGAAGAACATGAACATAGCTATCCTGTATGTTGGAGATGTAAAACAGATGTTATATTTAAAGCTGTTCCAGAATGGTATATAGATAGTGAAGCTATTAGACCAAAACTTATCGAGGCTGTAAGAAAAGTTAAATGGAGTCCAGAATTTGCAGGAAAAAGAATGGAAGATTGGTTAAACAATATGGGAAATTGGGCAATATCTAGAAAAAGATTTTATGGATTACCATTACCAATATATGTTTGTGATGAATGTGAACACTTTACTGTTATTGGCTCAAGAGAAGAATTAAAAAAATTAGCAGTAGATCCTAAAGCTGTTGATGAATTACCAGATTTACATAGACCATGGATTGATAGTATTGAAATTGTTTGTCCACATTGTGGTAAACATGTAAAAAGAATAAAAGATGTTGGAGATTGTTGGCTTGATGCAGGTATAATGCCATTCTCAACAATGAAATATTTTACAGATAAAGAATATTGGAAAGAGTATTTCCCAGCAGAATGGGTAACGGAAATGAAAGAACAAATAAGATTATGGTTTTACTCATTATTGTTTATGTCTGTTGTGTTAGAGGAAAAAGCGCCTTATGAATCTGTTTTAACATATAGTGCTGTTGTAAAAGAGGATGGAGGAAAATTCTCTAAATCAGGATATATGATAAAATTTGATGAAGCGGCAGAACAAATTGGCGCAGATCCAATTAGATATTTGTATTCAGGAGCATCTGTTAATAATGATGTAAGATTTGGGTTTAATCTAGGTGATGAATCAAGAAGAAAATTACTTAACTTCTGGAATATATATGTATTCTTTAATACTTATGCAATACTTGATATGCCAAAACTTGAGGGATATAAATTAGATAAAACAAAATTACAAAAATCAGATAAATGGTTATTAGCTAGATTAAACAATTTCTTAAGATATGCAAAAAAACAAATGGATGAATATCAAGTTCAAAATGTTGTTAAGGAATTTGAAATATTAGTTGATGATATATCTAATTTCTATGTAAGAGTAAATAGAAAAAGATTCTGGAAAATTGGAGAAGATAGTGACAAATTACAAGCATACTATTTGTTATATACTGCAATAAAGACAATGGCAAAAGTAATGGCACCAATAATTCCATTTATGACAGAAGAAATTTGGCAAAACATGGTAAGAAGTTTTGAACCAAACGAATCTGTTTCTGTACATTTGTCAGAATATCCAGTAGCAACTGAAGAGTTTGATAATGAAGAAATAATTGAAGAAGTCGATACAATTAGAAAAGTACTTGCATTGGGATTAATGCTTAGAAATGAAAAACAACTTAAAGTTAGACAACCATTATCTACAATGTATATTGCTTCACAAAGCCAGTTAAAAGTTGCATTAAGTGATTTTGATAGTATTATAAAAGAAGAAATGAACATAAAAAATATTGAATTTATTGAAGATGAGAAAGTTCTAAATGATGAATATTTAATGGTTAATTTTAAAGTGGCTGGAAGATTGTTAAAAGAAAAAATACAAGATTTTAAAGCTAAAATAGAATCAATGTCTGATTCTGAAATGAAAGAAATGGTTGCAATATTTAATGATGAAACCAAAACAGAAATTTTAATTGATGGTTTTGGAAGCTTTGATAAAGAAGTGTTTATAAAAAATATGAAACCAAAAGCAGATATTGTTATGATAAATGATAATGGATATACAGTAGCTTTAGATACAAAATTAAACGAAGAGTTAATAGTTGAAGGTATGTATAGAGATTTAGTAAGAACAATTCAAGTATTAAGAAAAGATGCAGGATTAAAAGTAGAACAAAGAATTAATTTAGCAATTATTTCTGAAGGAAAATTAACACAAAAAGTACTTGAAAAATATTTAAACATAATAGTTTCAGATACATTAACAGATGAATTTAAAACAGAAAGATATGAAAATGCAATTATAACAAAAGAAGTTGAAATAAATAATGAAAAAATTGAAATTGAAATTAAAATCAATGATTAATTAAACAATAAAAAACATCTAAAATTTTTTAGATGTTTTTTTGTCATTTAATTTTATTTTAATAAAGCAACTTTATAATAAAGTATGTAAGCAACAAGGAAAGACTAATATTAATATCACCCCAAAACTGTAGGAAAATAAAAAGCTTTTTCGCCTCCATGAAAAAACTTTTTTTCCTACAAATTTTATATTAATGAGGTAATTTATGATTCAAGAAGTTTTTGAAAGAACGGAAAAAAAATATATTATTACTGCAGTGCAAAAAGAGAAATTATTAAAAATGATAGGCAGATATATAAAACAAAACAAATATTTTTTTTCAGAAATACGTAATATATATTTTGATACAGAAGATTTTGAGCTTATAAGAAAATCAATAGAAAAACCATTATACAAGGAAAAAATAAGAGTAAGAAGTTATCGGAAAACCAGAATTAAATAGTAATGTATTTTTAGAAATAAAGAAGAAATTTAAAGGTATTGTATATAAAAGAAGAATTAAAATAAAACTAAAAGATTTATATTTGTATATGGAAAATGATATTATCCCAAAAGCAAATAGGCAAATATTTAATGAACTTGATTTTTGTTTTAAAAAATACAAGTTGATTCCTAAAGTATATATTTCTTATGACAGATATTCTTATACCGCAAGAGATGATGAAACATTTAGAATAACATTTGATACAAATATAGAATATAGAGATAAACAGTTAATGTTAGATGAAGATCAAAAAAATAAAGTGCTAATGAACGATAAAATGTATATGATGGAAGTAAAGGTTGCGAATTGTATGCCAATATGGTTTACAGATGCTTTAACAAAGCTAAAAATATATCCGACATCATTTTCGAAGTATGGATCTATTTATAAAAAGGAATTAATAAAAGAAATTCCTAAAAAAATATCAAATATGTAAAGGAGAATATTTATGTTTGAAAGTATTTTAAGTCAAGAAAGTACAAACTTGACAATTCAAGAGGCCTTAATTTGTATGGGAACCTCTATATTATTAGGATTAATAATAGCTGTTGTACATATGAAAACTACAAAATATAGTAAAAACTTTTTAGTAACACTTAGTGTTTTACCAGTAATGGTTCAAGTTATAATAATGATGGTAAATGGAAATTTGGGGACATCAGTTGCAATTGTTGGAGCTTTTAGTTTAGTTAGATTTAGAAGTATTGCAGGGAATTCTAGAGAAATAGCAAGTGTATTCTTTGCAATGGGAATTGGTTTAGCAGTAGGAATGGGACAAATTTTGTTTGCTATTGTTATTACAATAATTGTTTCTATTCTTTTAATAATATTATCAAAAACTAATTTTGGAGAGCAAAAAGAAACAAAAAAGAAATTAAAAATAACAATACCGGAAGATTTAGAATATGAAAATGTTTTTGATGAAATATTTAAAGAATATACAACAGAAGTTAATTTGGAAAAAGTAAAAACTACTAATATGGGAAGTTTGTTTGAATTAACATATGATGTAGCTTTAAACAATAAAAAAAGTCAAAAAGAATTTTTAGATGAGTTAAGATGTAGAAATGGTAATTTAAGTATAAGCTTATATAAAGAAGCTACAATAGAAAATGAATTATAATGCAAGGAGAGTTATTAATGAAAGATAAATATAAGTATTTAATAATTATTATTTTAATTATAATATTATCAGTTTTGTTATATTTTTTCTTTAAAGATGATACAAAAAAAGCAGAAGAAGTTGATACAAGTGTTAATGTAACTAATATAGAGTCAACATATGAAGAAGAAGATGTAAATTTAGATTGGAAATCTGATAATGTAAATTATATAGATTTGAATAATGAGACTAGTGTAGAAATAAAAAAAGCTGGAACTTATTGTTTGTCTGGAACAATGAATGGAAATGTTACTATTAATGTAGAAAATAAAGATACTGTAAAATTAGTTTTAAATAATGCAAATATAACTTCAAATAATACATCTACAATAAATGTAGAAAATGCTCACAAGGTAATAATATTGGTAGAAGAGGGAACAACTAATAATTTAGTAGATGGAACAGAATATAATAATTTAGATGAAGATGATGAACCAAATGCTAATATATTTAGCAAGGATGATTTAGTAATAAATGGTAAAGGAACTCTTAATATAACAGCTAATTATGAAGATGGAATAGCTAGCAAAGATGATTTGAAAATTCTAAATTTAAATTTAAATATAACATCTAAAGATGATGCTATAAGAGGAAAAGATAGTGTATGTATAGAAAACGCTAACATTACAATAAAATCTGAGGGAGATGGAATTAAGTCAACAAATGATACTGATACATCAAAAGGATATATTATAATTAATAATGGAAATTATAATATAGATAGTTCTAAAGATGCTATAACAGCAGAAACAATATTAAAAATTGAAACAGGAAGTTTTATTATAAAAACTGGAGATGGAAGTTCTAATAGTAGTTCGAATGGTATGGGAAATTGGCAAAATAGAATGAATTATACTAGTAATTCAAGTGAAGATGAAACGAGTTGCAAAGGATTAAAAGCAAAAAACGAGGTACAAATTCATGATGGAAATTTTGAAATAGATTCTTCAGATGATTCGATTCATTCAAATGGAATAATAGCAATATATAATGGAACTTTTAATATATCATCAGGTGATGATGGAATACATTCAGATGAAAAACTTGAAATAAATGATGGTACAATAAATATAATACAGAGTTATGAGGGAATTGAAAGTAGTATTATAAATATAAATAACGGAACAATAAATATAGTTGCAAGTGATGATGGTATAAATGTAGCAGGTGGAAATGATATGTCATCAATGAATGGCAGACCAGGACAAAATAATTTTGAAACAAGTAATTCAAGTTCACAAGTTTTAACAATAAATAATGGAACTATATATGTAAATGCAAAAGGAGATGGATTAGATGCAAATGGTTCTATTTATATAAATGGAGGAATTGTTTATGTTGATGGACCAGAAGATAATGGAAATGGTGCATTAGATTATGATTCTGTTTGTAAGGTAACAGGAGGAACTGTAATTGCAGCAGGAAGCAGTGGAATGCTACAAACACCATCAAATGATTCTACTAAACATACAATAAGTATTGTTTTTACAGAAACACAGCAAGCCAATACAAAAGTTTCAATAAAAGATTCAAATGGAAATATAGTAATTGAATATACACCATCAAAATCTTACATGTCAATAGTAATATCATCTGAAGAATTGAAAAAAGATGAAACTTATGAAATTTATTTAAATGATGAAAAATATTCAGATATTACAATTAGTTCAATAATAAATTCAATTGGTAATTCTTTTGGAAATTCATTTGATAAAGGTATGGATAATAGAAAACAACCACAAAAACAATAATTAATTTGATTATCTGAAAAAAAATGATATAATTTATAAAAATGAGAGGAGGCTTTATTAAATGAAAATTTTAATAGTTGAAGATGAAAGAATTTTATCAGATACGATTAAACAATGTATATGTAAAAAATTTGATACAGAGCAAGCTTTTGATGGATATGAAGCCTATATGCTTGCTAAAGAAAACATATATGATGCAATAGTTTTAGATTTAATGCTTCCAGAAATGTCAGGTTATGATGTTTTATTAAAGTTACGAAATGATAAGGTATTTACTCCAGTTTTAATATTAACTGCAAAAGATAATATAGGAGATAAGGTAAAAGGTTTTAAATATGGAGCAGATGATTATTTAGTAAAGCCATTTGAAAGAGAAGAATTACTTGTAAGATTAGAAGCTCTTATTCGAAGAGCCAATGGTTCTTACAAAGAGGATTTTGTAGAATTTGAAGGATTGAAATTAAATTTAAAAAATAGAATAGCTACAATAAATGGTGAGGAAGTTGTTTTGCAAGGAAAACAATTTGATATATTAGAGTATCTAATTAATTCAAAAGGTGTTATAATTACAAAAGAGCAAATATTTGATAAAATATGGGGATTTGATTCTGAGACAACTACTAATGTTGTAGAAGTTTATGCAAGTGGATTAAGAAAAACTTTAAAAAAATATGGCTATGATAAACATATAAAAACTATACGTGGTGTTGGATATATGATAGTTTAAAAGAGGAAATATGAACGAACAAAAACTAATAAAAAAACAATTAATTAAAAATATGCTAATTACTTTTGTAGTATTTACAATAATACTTGCTTTTTTTGATGCAATTATTTTTAACCAAGTAATAGGGGCACTATATAAATCAATTGATCAGGAATTAAAGATAACAGCTCAAAAAATAGAGGGATTTGAATTTGGAACAGATAAAAAAAATAGTAAACCAAATAATAATGAATTTAACTTTTTTGAAATAAAAATGAATCCAAGGTTAATGTATATAATAAGAAATAGTAATGGCTTAATTATTAACAGTGAGACAATGGGGAAAAACTATGATGAGTATTTGGAATATATTACATTTGATAAAAATGTAACTAACAAAATATATTCTATAAAAGTACAAGATAGTTATTTATATAGAATAATTAATGTTAAATTAAACAATGAAATAACAGGAGAAGATATTTATGTTCAATTGCTTGCAAATGTTGATGGAGAAATGCAAACTAGAGATAGACTTATAGATGTATTAGTTATAGGGAGCGGATCGATTTTGATAATTGCTATAGTATGTTCTTATGCCATTTCAAAGAAAACTTTAAAACCCATATTAGAATCCTATAAAAAGCAAACAGAATTTGTACAAAATGCATCACATGAACTTAGAACACCACTTACAATAATTCAAGCAAAAGAGGAATTATTATTACAGGAGCCTAAAAGTAAAATTATTGATAAGTCAGAAGATATAAATATTATTTTAAAGGAAACAAAGAGATTAACTAAATTAATAAAAGAACTTATGGTATTAACAATGGCTGATACTAACGAATTAAAATTAAGCAAAGAAAAGATAAATATTGATAATTTAATAAAGGAAGTTTGCATACCATATATGGAATTTGCAAAAATGCAAAATAAAGAAATAAAATTGGATTTAAAATATAATAAAGAAATATTAGTGGATACAAATAGAATTAATCAATTAATGGTAATTTTATTAGATAATGCAATAAAATACACAACAGAAAAAGAAGATATTGCAATAAAAACATATACAAAAGATAGTAAATGTATAATTGAAGTCCAAGATACCGGAATTGGAATAAACAAGGAATCTTTAAAACACATTTTTGATAGGTTTTATAGAGAAGATAAGGCAAGAACAAGAGAAACTGGAGGAACTGGGTTACGGACTTGCAATTGCTCATACAATAGTTACAATGCATGGAGGTAATATAAAAATACAATCAAATGAACCAAAAGGAACAAGAGTAATTATAAAAATTTAAAAAAATTCCAATTTTATTTTGGAATTTTTTTTATTTTTTGCAACTTTTTTTACTATTATATGGTATTATAAGTAAAGGTGATATAAATGGAATTTAAAACAAGAAATAAATATTTAGAAGAAATTGTAAATGAATATGCTGACATGGTATATAGACTGGCTTTAACAAGAACTAAACATATTCAAAATAGTGAAGATATTGTTCAAGAAGTATTTTATCGATTGGCTAAAAAAATGCCCAAATTTGAAAGCGAGGAACATAAAAAAGCTTGGCTTATTAGAGTTACTATTAATTGTTCTAATACATTTCTAGCTTCTAAGCATTTAAAAAACAATGTAGAATTAAATGATGAAATAAAATTTGAAACACCAGAGAGAAGTGAAATATATTTTGCTGTTTTAAAATTAGCTAAAAAATATAGAACATTAATTCATTTATATTACTACGAAGGATACAAAATAAACGAAATTTCAAAAATATGTAATATAAAAGAAAATACGGTAAAATCACAATTGATTAGAGCACGTGAGAAATTAAAAAGCATAATTGAAGGAGGTATGGAAGATGAATAAAGATAATTATAAAGAGGCTATAAATGAAATAAAGGCAAGCAGTAAAGTGAAAAATGAAACTATCAATAGAATTACAACTGTAAAAAGAAAAACAAGGCAAAAGTTAGTTTACACACTATCAACCGTAATGATTGCAGCTGTAATTATAATTTCTATTGCAATTCCTCTTAAATATAGAAACACAACTGAAGAAAATCAGCCAACCAAAATTGTTGCAGATAAAGGAGGACTTCCTAGAGTAGAAAATTTTGAAAATTTATGTAATATTTTAGAAACAAAAGATACTGGTTATAATTATGGCAAGATATCAGAAGATTTAGAAGATTCTGTTAGTATTCAAGAAAGTAGTAAAAGTAGTGATACCATAGAAATAAATACTACATCATCAGATTTTTCAAAAACAAATGTACAAGTAGAAGGTGTTGATGAAGCAGATATTGTAAAAACAGATGGAGAATATATATATTATGTAAGTGAAGACAAAATTGTAATAGTTAATGCAAAAGATGTAAGCAATTTAAAAATAGAAAGTGAATTAAATTATGAAGATTTTAATGTTTATGAATTGTATTTAGATAATAATAAATTAATTGTTATTGGTACGAGATATGATGATACTGATTATTATTACAATAATTTTACAGTTGCTAAACAATATAATATACAAGATAAAACAAATCCAATATTGGAAAGAGAAATTGAAATTAAAGGATATTATAATTCTTCTAGGATGATAAATGGAAATGTTTATTTAATTTCAAATCAATATATAGATTTTTTCTTTGATGATGAAGATATAAATGAAGATGATGTTAAACCTAAATACAAAGATACAATTATTTCAGAAGAGCAAAAATGTTTAGGATTTGATGAAATATACTATATTCCAGATTCAGAAGAAAGAATGTATTTAAATATTGCAAGTTTTGATATTAATAATAAAGAAGATGCTAATATTCAAAGTTTTTTAGGCGGAGGAGAAGAGATTTATTGCTCTGAAAACAATTTATATATAGCAAATGCAAAATATGAGTATAAAGATTATAGGATTTTTGGATATTATAATAATTATGATGTAAACACATATATATATAAATTTAAATTAGATGGAACTAATGTAGAGTATGTAGCGATTGGAAATGTACCTGGATATGTTATTAATCAGTTCGCAATGGATGAAAATGATGGATATTTTAGAATTGCCACAACTGATTATAATGGTAATAAAACAGATAACAATTTATATGTGTTAGATGAAAATATGAACATAGTAGGTAAAATAGAAAATTTAGCCAAAGATGAAAGAATTTATTCAGTAAGGTTTATGCAAAATAGAGCATATATGGTAACTTTTGTAGAAACAGATCCATTATTTGTTATTGACTTAACAGATCCAACAAATCCTATAGTTCTTGGAGAATTAAAGATACCTGGGTTTAGTACTTACTTGCATCCTTATGATGATACGCATATAATAGGATTTGGGGAGGAAACTACAACTAATAAATATGGAAGAGTAACAACAAACGGTATAAAAATGGCAATGTTTGATGTAACTGATCCAAGCAATCCAAAGGAAATGTTTAAAACTACAATTGGAACTGCAGGAACATATTCAGAATTATTAAATAATCATAAAGCATTACTATTTTCTAAAGAAAAGAATTTAATGGCATTTCCAATAACAATATCTGAAGATGCAAGTAATTATAAATATAATTTAAGATTTCAAGGGGCTATGATATACAATATAGACTTAGTAAATGGATTTATATTAAAGGGAATGATATCACATAAAGAAACTGAAGAAGGTTATATGGATTATGATTATAGTAAAAATGTAGAAAGAATTATTTATATTGGAAATAATGCATTTACTTTATCAAAAGGTCTTATAAAAGTAACTGATATAGAAACCATGGATACGATTGGATCTTTAGAAATTGAAACACCTGAATATACTAATAGATTAAAACTAGTAGAAGTAATGGAATAAGGTAACCAAAAATATCTCTTATGCATAGTATATTGTATAACAAATGTATAAGGAGGTAAAATATATGCCAGACGAAAGAGCTTGTGGTTGTGGATGCAATAATGGTGGTATTCTTGGAGGATGTGGCGGAAATGATTGCTCAATATTATTCTTCATAATAATTTTCTTACTTTTATTTACAAATTGCGGATGTGGTTGTGGATGTGGAAGATAATATCACTAATTAATTAGTAGTACTTAAAAATGCTATAGAAATTTTCTATAGCATTTTATTTTTAAAAAAGTTCTAAAATTATAAAAAATGGCATATATATTTTATAAGGAAAAATTTCTAAAGGAGTATATATGTTTATATTTAATTATTTTCCAGAACAAATTTGTAGTGTGTTAAAAGATTTTTTTAAAGATAATACAAATTCAAAAGAAAAAGAAATTGAAGAGATAAGATTAAGAAGTAATAAACCATTAATTATAAAGTTTAATAATTATGAAGTGGTTTTAAATATAATTGTAACTACAGAAGATATATTAGAAACAATGAGATGTATTTGTGATAATTCGATTTATGCATATCAGCATGAATTATGTAATGGATTTATAACAATAAAAGGTGGCCATAGAATAGGAATAACTCGGAAATTGTGTAATTGAAAATGGTAAGGTTATAAATATAAATTATATTTCAAGTTTAAATTTTAGAATTGCTAAGCAGGTTTTAGGTTGTAGTAAAAAAATAATAAAATATATTTTAAATTTTGAAAACAATAATGTATATAATACATTAATTGTTTCACCACCAGGGGAACGGAAAAACAACAATATTAAGAGATTTGATTAGAAAAATCAGTAATGGTATAGAAAAACAAAATTTTAAAGGCATAAATGTTGGAATTGTTGATGAACGTGGGGAAATTGCTGCAATGTATAAAGGCGTTTGCCAAAATGATGTAGGAAAAAAGACAGATGTTTTAGATAATGTACCTAAAAGTATAGGAATGAATATGCTAATTCGTTCTATGAGTCCAAAAGTTATTTGTGCAGATGAAATTGGAAATTTTGAAGATGTACAAGCTATTAATTATGCAGTATGTTCTGGAGTAAAGGGAATATTTACTGCACATGGTAAAACGTTGGAAAATTTAAGCTTAAATCCAGCAATAGGTAATTTGTTGAATATGCATATATTTGAAAGAATTATATTTTTAAAAAATAGAGAAATTTTCACTGTATATTCAATTGATAAAAAAAATTTGGATTATAAAATTTTAGAATAAAAGACGAAAAAATTATAAATTTCGTCTTTATTTTTATAAAAAATATATACCAAATTATTTTATTTAATGATATAATTCTTTAAGAATATATAGGAGGATTATAAATTGGGTAATATTGTATTATTAGATGATTTAACAATAAATAAAATTGCAGCAGGTGAAGTTATAGAAAGACCTGCATCTGTTGTAAAAGAACTAGTAGAAAATTCGATAGATGCTGGAGCAACTAAGGTAACGGTTGAAGTAGAAAATGGTGGAATAAGTAAAATAAGAATTATAGATAATGGATCTGGAATAAAAAAAGATGATATAGATGTTGCATTCGAAAGACATGCAACAAGTAAAATAAGAGTAGCTGATGATTTGACAACTGTAAAATCAATGGGTTTTAGAGGAGAAGCTTTAGCAAGTATTGCTGCAATAGCTAATGTTGAATTAGTAACAAAAACTGAAGAAGATGAAATAGGAAATAAAATTGTAGTTGAAGGTGGGAAAATTCTAGAACAAGTTGAAATTGGAGCACAAAAAGGAACTACAATAACTGTTAGTAATTTGTTTTTTAATACACCAGTTAGATATAAATTTTTGAAAAAAGACTTTACTGAATTTGGTTATATAGAAGATATGGTTACAAAGATTGCCTTGGCAAATCCTGGGGTAGCTATTAAATTAGTAAATGGTACTAAAACAATTATTCAAACAAATGGAAACGGAGAGATAAATAATGTTGTATATAGTATATATGGAAAAGAAGTAAGTGAAGCTCTTTTAAATGTTGAATATGAATATGACGACATTAAAGTTACTGGAGTAGTTGGAAAACCAGAAATTGCAAGAAATAATAGAACACATCAAATATTTTTTGTTAATAAAAGATGTATAAAAGATAAAACATTATCTGCAGCTGTAGAGCAAGCTTTTAAAGGATTAATTACTATTGGAAAATATGGATTTATAATTTTAAATATAGAAGTAGATCCAATTAAAATTGATGTTAATGTTCATCCAACTAAACTAGAAATTAGATGGACAGAAGAACAAAAAGTGTTTAAAGCTGTTTATCATTCTGTAAAAGAAAGCTTACTTAAAGGTGACTTAATAAGAAATTCTGAAAAAGAATATCTCGAAGAAATAAAACCAAAAATAAATCCTATAATTGAACCAATAAAAGATTTAAATGAAATAAAATCTGTAGATGAAAAGCAAATAGAAGAAAAGCCACAGGGATTTTTTGGATTATTTAAGAAAAAAGAAACAATAGTAGAAGAACCTAATATTGAAATAAAAAAAGATAATGCAATTATGGATTTGTACAATAAGAAGAATGGAATAGGAATATTAGAAATACCAACAGAAGAACAAAAAGAAAAAATGGAAAACATAATTGATATGCAAAAAGAAATGGATCAAAAAATAGATGATTTTGATAAGAAACCAAAGGAATTTGATGAAATGTATGTTAAAGCATTTGGAAAAATGCCTGAAAAAGAAAAAAGTGGGCAAGAAGAAAATGCGAATGTTACAAATATTTTAAAAACTGAAAATATATCTGTTTTCGAAGATGAAGAAAAGTATAATTATGTTCCAAATTATAAATTTATAGGTGCATTATTTAATACATATATTGTATTAGAAATGAAAGATGAAATATATATTATAGACCAACATGCAGCACATGAAAGAGTAATGTTTGAAAAAGTTAAGAAAAATTTTTATAGTAATGGAGATAAAGATTCTCAAATAATGTTATTACCAGACATAATTAATTTATCACATAAAGAAAAAAATATTGTAAAAGAAAATTTAGAATTATTTGAAAAAGCGGGATTTATATTAGAAGAGTTTGGCGATAATACAATAAGATTAATTGGAGTTCCTGCAGTTTGTATGGAATTAGATACTAAGGAATTGTTTTTAGAAATTTTAGATCAAATAGATACTGTTGCTATAACTGCAAGACAAGAAAAAGAAGATAAATTTATAAGTACTGTTGCTTGCAAAGCTGCAATTAAAGGAAATATGAAAATTACTAAAGAAGAAGTTGATAGCTTAATGGAAAAATTACTACCATTACCAAATCCATTTAGCTGTCCTCACGGAAGACCAACAGCAATAAAAATGTCAAAATATGATATTGAACGTAAATTTAATAGAAAATAATGAGGAGTAAAAATGTATAAACCTACTGTAATTGTAATTGCAGGCCCTACAGCTTCTGGAAAATCCAAACTTGCAATAGAGCTTGCAAAAAAAACAAATGGCGAAATAATTTCTGCAGATTCAATGCAAATATATAAGGATATGGATATTGGGACAGCTAAAGTAACTTTAGAAGAAATGGATGGAATTAAACATAATATGATAGATATAGTGTATCCAAATGAAAGATACAGTGTTGCATCTTATAAAAAAATGGCGGAAGAATGTATAGAAAAAATATTAAAGAAAAATAAAACTCCAATTATATGTGGTGGTACAGGTTTATATATTAATTCGTTAATTTATGGAATTGAATTTAAAGAAGAAGATATTGATGAAGAATACAGAAATTATTTAAATAAGATTGCCGAGACAAATGGTCTAAATGAATTATATAAAAAAGCATTGGAAATTGATAAAGAGGCTGCTGAAAAAATAAGTCCAAATGACCAAAAAAGAATAATAAGAATTTTAGAAATATATCATAAAACAGGAAAAACAAAAACTATGCAGGATTTAGAATCAAGAAAGAATGGGGTAAAATATAATTATAAAGTTTTTGCTATAAATATGGAAAGAGATATTTTATATGACAAAATAAACCAAAGAGTAGATATAATGATAGAAAAGCGGATTAATAAAAGAAGTTAAAATGATATTAGATAAATATAAGGATTTTCCAACTGCTATGCAAGGACTTCGGATATAAAGAAGTAGTAGAATATTTGAAAGATAATACTACTAAGGAAGAAATGATTGATAAAATTAAAATGGAAAGTAGAAGATATGCTAAAAGACAGCTAACATGGTTTAGAAAAAATGACAATATAATTTGGATAAATGGATTGGACAAAATTGAAAAAAATTTAAACATTATTTTGGAGAATATATAGGAGGTTTTAAAATTGACCCAAAAAAAGAAGGTTAAGAAAAATAAAAAAGCCGAAAACAAAATTAAATTATTAAAAAATAAAACTTTAAAGGCAATACTAATGTTATTAATTTTTTCAATAATTATATATATTATATATACTGTTATGGAGTTAATTGTAACACCAACAGATACTTTTATAATAGAAAATGGAATTGTATCTGTAGAAGAAACTGCAACTCGGAGTACTTCTAAGAGAAGAAACTATAGTTAAAGGAAACAATTATGAAAATGGAATGCTTCAAATAAAAACTGAAGGCGAAAAGGTTGCTGCAGGTGAATCTGTATTTAGGTATTATATTAATAATGAACAAAATATAAATGAAAAAATAAATGAATTGAATTTAGAAATTCAAGAGGCAATACAAGGACAGACAGATTTGTTTTCTAGTGATATAAAAGCATTAGAAAAACAAATAGACACAAAAGTAGACAATTTAAAATTTAAAAATAATTTTCAAGAAATATCAGAATATAAAAATGATGTTCAAACTTATTTAAATAAAAAATCAAAAATTGCTGGTGATTTAAGTGCGGCAGGTTCATATATTAATGATTTGTTAAAGCAAAAAGAGCAATATGAAAATGAATTGGTAAAAAATTCTGAATACGTAAAGGCACCGGTAAGTGGAGTTATTTCATATAGAATAGACAACCTAGAAGAAATTTTAAAACCAAACAATTTTGAAAATTTAAATAAAAAATTTTTAGAAGAATTAAATGTAAAAACAGGACAAATAATTAGTACAAATACACAAATGGGAAAAATAGTAAATAATTATGAGACATATATTGCAACAATATTAAAATCTGATGAAGCTAAAAATGCAACAGTAAATGATAAAATAAATCTTCTTTTATCAAGTGATAATAAAATTACAGCTAAAATTGTATATAAAAGTGAAGAAGATGATGGTAGTATATTACTTGTTCTAAAAATAACTGATTCTATTGAAGAATTGATTGCATACAGAAAAATTTCTTTCGATATTATTTGGTGGAGCATAGATGGATTAAAAGTACCAAATGATGCAATTTTGTATGATAATGGATTGAGTTATGTAATTAGAAATAGAGCAGGATATTTAGATAAAATATTAGTAAAAATACTACAGCAAAATGATAAATATTCTATAATAAGCAATTATTCAACAGAAGAATTACTTGATTTGAATTATAGCAATTCAGAAATAAATAATATGAAAAAAATAACAATATATGATGAAATAATGGCTAATCCAAAAATAGAAGACTTACAGTAATGTTACAACAATGTTACAACAAAATGAAGTTTGAATTACAACTTTAAAAAACTATTGACAATAAGTATAAAAAGTTAGATACTATTACTATAAACTACGAAAGAAAATTTTAGGAGGTTTAAAATGTCAGGAGCAATTATGAATAAAGTTTGGGATTTTTTAGGAGTTGAAACACAAAACGATGAGGATTTAGAAGTGGAAAATGATAATATATATGGTCTTTCAAATGAAAAAGATGATGAAATCGAAGAAGTAGAAGAAAAAGGTTTCTTTGGTTCTAGAAAAAGTAAAGTGGTAAATATGCCACAAACTCAGCAAGTAAGGATGGTAATTACACAACCAACTTCTTTTGAACAATCAGAAGAAATATGTAATTATTTAAAAGAAAAAAAATCTGTAATTGTTAATTTGGAATATGTTAATAAAGATGTGGCAAGACGTATTATAGATTTTGTTAGTGGTGGAGTTTATGCATTAGATGGTCATATACAAAAAATATCAAATGCTATTTTCTTAGTAGCTCCAATTAATTATGAAATAGCAAGTGATTTAGCTAGAGAAGAAATAAAAAATAAACTTTCTGTATCTTGGTTGAGAAATAATTAGAAATATATATAATGGACGACAGAGATATATGTCGTCTTTTTTTGAAAAAAAGGAGGAATATAAATGATTACACCATTAGACATAGAAAACAAAAAATTTGCAAAGCAAATGATGAATGGATATAACGTAGATGAAGTTGATGATTTTTTAGATGAATTAACATTAGACTATGGAAAATTATATAGAGAAAATGCAGAATTAAAATCTCAACGTGAGGAATTAGATTCAAATGTTGGAAAATATAAAAATTTAGAATCAACAATACAAAGTACATTACTAATTGCACAAAAAACTGCAGATGAGGTTCAAGAAACGGCAAAAAAACAGGCAGATGCAATTATACAACAAGCTGAATTAGATGCTAAAGCTAAAGTCGAAGAAATAAATACACAAATTGTTTTAAAAACAAAAGAGCTTAATGATTTAAAAAAACAATTTGATGTATATAAAGCAAAAATGGAATCTTTATTAATTTCACAATTGGAATTATTAAAAGATATAAATGAAGAATAAAAATATAAAAGTATTGTGGCGGACATTATTGCCCGCTTTAATATTTAAACAAAATAAAAGTAAATTTATAGGCAAATGAACCTGAAAAAATTTGGGAAATAAAACATAATAAAATCGTAGGGGCGATTTTAATCGCCAGTAAAATAAAAATTTGTTATTAATTTTCATGTAAAAGCATAGATAAAATAAAAATGTAGGGGCGATTTTAATCGCCCGAAGAATAATAAAAGTTGGATGAATACAAATGAAAAACCAAAAAGGAATAACGTTAATAGCATTAGTAATAACGATAATTGCTCACTGTGATAAGGTTAAAAAATTAAGTAATATCAATAGTTTCCTCCTTTCAAGTATATAAATTAAATATAAAAAAGTAAAATTTTGATAAGTTTTAACAATAAAAGTTAAGACTTATTTTTTTTATATACAGGGAGGAAAATTAAGGAGGAATTTTGTGAAAGAAAATGTATATAAAAAAACAGAATATTATTTATATAATTTTAAAAGAATTGATGAAATAATTGAAGAAATAAGAGAATCAATTATTGACAGTGTTAATATTAGTGGAAGTGCTTGGTTAAAAGGAAAGAGTTTTAATAGTAATACATTAGAAAATCAAGCTATAAAACTTGCAGATAGTAAGAAAATTAATAACTTAAATAAAGCAAAAGTAGTTATAAATCATTATTTAAAAATATTTAAAGAGAGAAATCCTAAAAGATATAATTTTATTAAATTAAAATACTTTGAAAAGGCAACACCTTTGGAAATAAAAAAGATTTTGAAATATGATGAGAAACAGCAAAACGACATTGCCGAAATGGTAGTGTCTTTTTTTTATAAACAATTTAAAAAAGCAGGGATAGGGGGTATGTAAAATGTTTTGGTTAGGAATGTTAATTGGTGGAATGGTAGGAGGTACATTAACTCTTTTCCTTCATTGTTTATTAATTGTTGCAAAGGAGAGTGATAGAAATGAATGATGATGAGAATCAAAAAGTTGGTTACTATTCTATCATTCCAACTAGAATTTTATTTAATAATAAATTAAAGGCAAATGTAAAGCTACTATATGCTTTTATTACATCATTAACTAATAAGGAGGGGTATTGTTATGCTAGTAATTCTTATTTAGGCAATAAGTTTAATGTTGATCCTAAAACAATATCGAATTGGCTTAAAGAATTAAGAACATTTAATTATATTGTTATTGAACTTGTAAGAAATGATAAACAAGAAATAATACAAAGAAAAATATATATAAATGATGTACCCTATACATCAAATAATGGATACCCCTATCCATTAAATAATGGGGAGGGTATCCATCAAAAAATAGAAGATAATAATATAATAACTAATAATATAAACACACTCACACAGCAAAAGAAAATTTTTAATAAAAATGTTTTTCTTTATGAATACGAATATGAAAGTTTAGTACAGGAATATGGTATTGAAAAAACAAAAAAATGTATAGATGAGCTTTCTTTATATAAAAATTCTAAAGGTGTTCAATATGTTAGTGATTATGACACAATAAAAAGATGGGTTATATTAAGAGTTAATGAATTAGAGAAAAAAGAAACAAATAATAAAAAAACAAATCAAAGAATTAAAAGTTTTTGCAATTACGAACAAAGAGAATATTCAGAAGATTTCTTTGATAAGTTTTATGCAAATTAGGAGGTATAAATGTATAACTATAATATTATTCATATAGTTGAAGAACATTTATATTCATATTATTCTATTGAGCATGAAATCAGAAAAATAATGGAAAAATATTCTGTAAACGATAAAGACATTAATTCTTGGATAAAAAGTAAAGGAAAAATTAATCGTTCAACAGAAAGTATAGCAATTAAAAATATAGAAATAGAAAATGAGATAGTAAAGAAGATTGAATGGCATTATTTGATAGAGAAAATATTAAAATATTATGAAAATGATGAGCCTGATAAATATTTATTTATTAAACTTAGATATTTTGATAAATGTTCAACAACAAAAATTGAAATGAAAATGGCAATATGTAGAGCAACACAATCTAAAATAAAAACAGATATAGTGTATAATATTGCTATGTATGCAGTGAGTAATAACTTAATTAAACTATAATTGTTTAAACAAATTGTTTAAACAAATTGTTAGAACAAAATTTGACTTTTTCGTAGTATAATAAGTATAGTGGAAGTTTAGAAAAAAGAACTTCCACTAAAATTTTTAAAAAAAAGTGGTCAAATCGGTTAGACTTTTATATTAAGTACATATTATAATAAATATAGATACTGGTATTAAAGCTATCCATTGTTTGAAGAGAGGAGCAGATATTGGGTAGAAAAGAAAATTTAAATAAAGCAAAAGAAATTTATAATGATGTAATGAATGAAATATGTAAAGATAGAAATAATTGGAAAGATTTTTTAGAGTTTTCTTCAAGATTTTATAAATATTCTTTTACAGAAAATCTATTAATGTTTGGACAAAATAAAAATGTTAGTATGTGTGCGACATTAGAAGAATGGAATAGCATTGGTAGATGGATAAAACCTCATTCATCTGGAATAAAAATATTAAGAGATACAGAAGATAATATGCATTTAGATTATGTTTTTGATGTAAATGATACTTATGCAAGAAAAGATATTCCTAATGCCTATACAGATAAAAAATTAGAAAACTTTAAATGGAATGCAACAAAAGAACAGGCAACAGAAATATTAAAAAACTATTTTGGATATGAAGATATAGATTCATTGGAAAATACAATTTCAACTTATATATCAAAAGAAATAGATAATAGTGGATTACTACTTAATTTAAGTGAAAAAGAAGAAAATGAATGTTTTAAACCAGAGTTTATAGAATTGCTTGTAAAAAGTACAACATATCAAGTAGCTTGTAGATGTGGTATTAAAGAAGAAAATGTAGATAAATTATTAAATGGGTATGAAAAAATCTCAAATCCTATTGTAATAAATGTATTAGGAAACTGCATAAGTCATTGTTCATCAGAGTTATTAAAAATTATTGAATATAAAATTAAACAAATTAAAAAGGAGGAATTAAAATATGCAAACACTAGGAAAATATGGAATAATAATCAAGAAGAATCTAAAGGAGATGTATCCAATAAGGTACAGCGAATTAACGATACAAACAACATTAATGGACAAATTATTGGAGAGAGAACAGGAGATATTAAAACAGAGGGAGATAATAGAGAAACAATTGAAGGAACAGAACCCACCTCCAATGACAGAGGAGTTTATAGTGGTAGCGAGATACAATCAGGAAATAGAACAGAAGATAGAGGAACTATTACAACCAATGTTGGAGGAGAAAATCTAAAAGATGATAAGGAAGTAGAGCAATCTACTTCTTTTTCTTTGCCTAAATATGAAGTACCAGAAGATTTAGTAAATAGAGTTTTATCAGATGGAGGAAATACAGAAGATTCAATAAATAGAATAAAAGATATTCTTACAAATGATGAAATGACAACAAAAGAACAAATAATTGCTATTAGAAATGAATATGGAGATGCAGGAGCAAGTGTAGAAGATTTCTCTTGGGAGTCAAGAGCAAAAGGATTAACTATTGAAGATAAAGTTTCTAAAGCTAAAATAACTTTAGGTTGGGCTGATGTTTTGAAAAGAATGAAAAACATCTTTAAAGTTGAAGATGAACAATTAGGTTTTGAAAGTTTAGTTAGTTTATCATATCAAGAAAATGAAATTATAGAGAAAGAAGATAATTCAAAATATGATTTTATAAAAGATTTATTAGGAAAAGATATTACATTAAGTGATAGAGAATATCAAGTAAATAAAGTAAATCTAGAAACAAAAGAAATTGAACTATATGATAAAAGTATAAAAGGTTGGTTTCCTATTCTTCGCTTAATGAATTTAGATGAGTTTGCTTTGGAATATTCAAAATCTAATTCTATAAAACAAGATGAAGAAGAAATTATAGATAATAAAATAAACTATGAAATGCCAATTGAAAGTGAAAAACTTAATGCAAGACAAAGAGCAAATGCAAATATAGAGGCTATAAAATTATTAAAACAAATTGAAAGTGAAAATAGATTTGCAACAGTAGATGAACAAAGTGTATTAGCAAAATATAGTGGTTGGGGAGGTTTGTCAAAAGTATTTGATTCTCATTTTGGAGATTGGCAAGTACAACCAATTGAAGTAGAAAATAATTTGACAGAAGAAGAATATGCAGAGGCAAAAGCAAGTGTTGTAAATTCATTTTATACAGATCCAATTATTATAGATAGTATGTATATGGCACTTGATAGATTTGGATTTAAAGGAGGAAACATATTAGAGCCATCTGCACGGAATAGGTAATTTTATTGGAAGATGCTCAAAAGATATTAAGTCAAAATTTACTGCTGTTGAGTTGGATAGCATAACAGGAAGAATACTAAAACAATTATATCAAAAGGAAAATATACAAAATAAAGGTTTTGAAAAGACAGAGTTAAGTGATAATTTCTTTGATGTTGCTATTGGAAATGTACCATTTGGAAATTATAGTTTATTTGATAAAAGATATAATAAAAATAATTTTAAAATACATGATTACTTCTTTGCAAAGTCATTAGATAAAGTAAAAGCAGGAGGAGTAGTCGCATTTATTACAACTAAAAATACAATGGATAAAATGTCATCTGATGTTAGAGAGTATTTAGCACAAAGAGCTGATTTATTAGGTGCTATAAGATTACCTAATAATAGTTTTTCAAATACTGAGGTTACAACGGACATTATATTTTTGCAGAAAAGAGAAGAAATAAGAGAAGAATTACCAGAATGGGTAAAGACAGAAGAATACTTTACTAATGTTTATATGAATAAGTATTTTATAGAGCATCCAGAAATGATTATGGGAGAAGTTAGAGAAACTACAAATCAATTTGGTGCTGACTTAGATGTAGTTCTAAAAGAAAATGATAATTTAAAAGATATGCTAACAGAGGCAATTAATCATTTACCTTCTAATGTTTTATCTAATACACAAAAAACTATCGAAAATAATGAACAAGAAGATGATATGACAATTCTTGCTGAAGAAGGTGTTAAAGATTTTAGTTTTACAATAGTTGATAATAAAGTTTATTATAGAGAAAACTCTATAATGAAAAAACAGAATTATTCAAGTATGACAGAAGAAAGAGTAAAAGGATTAATAAAAGTAAGAGATACATTAGGAGAACTAATTGATATTCAATGTCAAGATGTTTCTGATGAAGAAATTGAGCCTTATACAAAAAAATTAAATGAGGAATATGATAAGTTTGTAAAAAAATTTGGTTACATTAATTCAAAAAGTAATAGAAATGTATTTAGAGAAGATAGTGAATATCCTTTACTTTCTGCATTAGAAAATTATAATGATAAAACTAAACTATTTGAAAAAAGAGATATATTTTATAAAAGAACAATTCAGCCATATAGAGAAGTAACACATACTGATACAGCAGAAGAAGCATTAATTGTTTCTCTGAATCAAGTAGGAAGTGTAAATATAGAGTACATTAGTAAGTTGTGTGATAGAGATATTGAAAATGTAATAGAAGATTTAAAAGGTAAAATATTTAGAAATCCTGTAAAAGCAAAAAAACTTGATGAAAATGATATTACAAAAGGGTGGGAAACTGCCGAAGAATATTTAAGTGGTTATGTAGTAGATAAACTTGCAGAAGCAGAGGCTTTTGCAAAAGAAAATAATATGTATTTAGAAAATGTAAGAGCATTAAAAGAAGTTCAGCCAACAAAGTTAGAGGCAAATGATATTGAAGTTAATTTAGGTGCTACTTGGATACCAGAAGAATATATAACACAATTTGCAAAGGAAACATTAAAAATAAAAGATACTTCCTACTATTATAGAAACTCAAATATGGATATTCATTATAATAAAAGTTTATCTAAATGGTTAGTTGAAAATAAAGGTTGGTACAGTAATATTGAAAATACACAGATTTTTGGAACAAATAGAATAAATGGTATTGATTTATTAGAAGAAACATTAAACCTTAAACATACAACTATTTATGATCCAGATCCAAATGATCCAGAAGGAAAAAGAAGAATTGTAAACAAAAAAGAAACAATACTTGCAAGAGAGAAACAAGAGGCATTAAAAGAGTCATTTAAAAATTGGATATATGAAGATAGTGAAAGAAGAAATGTTATTGTTGATTTATATAATACACAATTTAATCGTATTAGATTAAGAGAATATGATGGTAGTAATTTAGTATTACCGAATATGTCAAATTTAATTACTTTAAAGCCTCATCAAAAAAATGCTGTTTCAAGAATTTTATATAGCAAAGATAATACACTTTTAGCTCATTGTGTTGGTGCTGGAAAAACTTTTGAAATGGTAGCAGGTTGTATGGAATTAAGAAGATTAGGTATAGCAAAGAAACCATTAATAACTGTGCCAAATCATTTAGTAGAAGATTGGGGAAAAGAATTCTATAAACTATATCCTAATGCAAAAATATTAGTTGCAACAAAGAAAGATTTTGAAAAAAATAATAGAAGAAGATTAGTTTCAAAAATTGCAACAGGAGATTATGATGCTGTAATAATGGCACATAGTAGTTTTGAAAAAATTGCAGTTAGCAAAAAAACACAAAAAGAATTTATTGAACAAGAAGTTGAACAAATAGAAAATGCTTTAACAGAAGCTAGAAGTGAAGGTGGTAGAGGAAGAACAGTAATTCAATTAGAAACTGCAAAAAGGAATGCTGAAAGCAGATTAGAAAAATTATTAAATAGTAAGGATAAAGACAATGTAATAGATTTTGAACAACTTGGTGTTGACTATTTATTTGTGGATGAGGCTCATAACTATAAAAACTTATATACTTATACAAAAATGAATGATATTGCAGGAGTACAACACACAAGAAGTCAAAAAGCAAGTGATATGTATATGAAAACACAATATATTCTTAATAAAAATGGTGGTAGAGGAGTTTGTTTTGCAACAGGTACACCAGTATCAAATAGTATGGTTGAATTATATACAATGCAAAGATATTTACAGCCAGAAACATTAAATAGAATGGGATTATCCAATTTTGATGATTGGGCAAGTGCTTTTGGCGAAGTTGTATCTTCATTTGAATTAGCTCCAGATGGTAGTGGTTATAGGGTAAGAGAAAAATTTAGTAATTTTATAAATATTCCAGAACTAATGAATATGTTTCGAGAGGTTGCAGATATTCAAACACCAGATATGTTAAAATTACCTATACCAACATTAAAGAATAATGAATATAATATTGTTTCAAGTGAGCCAACAAAAGATTTAAAAGAATTTATACAAACATTAGTAAAAAGGTCAGAGGCAATAAAAAATGGTGGAGTTGATCCTCGTAAGGACAATATGTTAAATATAACGAACGAGGGTAAAAAATCTGCATTAGATTTAAGACTTATAGATGAAATGTATGATGATGTTGCAACAAGTAAGGTAAATAAAGTAGTTGATAACATTTATAGAATTTATAATGAAAGCAAGGATATAAATGGAACACAATTAGTTTTTTGTGATATGTCTACACCTACTAAAATTAGTGGTAAATATGATGTATATAATGATATTAAAAATAAATTACAAGAGAAAGGAATACCATCAGATGAAATTGAGTTTATTCATAATGCTGATACAGATGCTAAGAAAGGTAATCTATTTAAAAATGTTAGAAGTGGTAATGTCAGAATTTTGTTAGGAAGTACAGCAAAAATGGGAACAGGAACAAATGTGCGTGCGACTCGTTTATAAC
>DCHW01000042.1 GCA_002314935.1 Clostridiales bacterium UBA1742
ATCATGTTTATTTTACAACTAACATTTTACAATATCTTCCATGAGAATCATAATTTTGTTGATGTCCTCCAGCACCTTTTTTTGTTGGCATTACTTTTTCCTCCTTTTTTTCTATTATCACAAATAAAATAAAAGAACTAAAGGATGTTACACGTATACTTAGTAGACAATTTTGTCTGTTTATAATATGATATTACAGAGGAAATGATATTTTATGATAATAATTGATGAAAAATTAAAAAATGAAATTGGAGCACGATTGGAAAACTTAAGAAAAAAATATAACTACACAATAACCAGTATTGTTGAGAAATTATGTAATGAATATTATCTTGATATTGACGAAAAAACAATTCGCAGATATGAAAAGGGTGAATTTTTACCAAAAATAGATAATTTAATTGTTTTTAGTGAACTTTATGAAACAACACTTGATTTTATTGTATTTGGAAAAGAAACGAGTGATGACAATTCGTACACTTTTAAAGATAACTTTAAAAGACTTAATAGATTATTATTTTCTTGCATGTTATTCCCATGGAAAGAAGAAAATAAAGAATCAAGATATTATAATAAATATTTTTTCACAGGATATGATGAAGAATTAAGATTATACATAGATAGAGTAGTAAATTTTGCCAATAATATGAATTATTCGTTTGAAGTTCGTGGCAAAAATCCAAGTTTTAATATTCATGATTTAGATGATTTGATTAAAGATTTTGGTGAATATAAAGAACAATTGGCACCACCAACTGAAAAACGGTTAAATGACATAATGATAAAATCTAGTGGCAACCCACAAGAATATTTTGAGAAAAAAATACAAAACATTAAGAAAAAAAGAAAATAAACTTCTCAAGGTGAAGTGAACTGAAAAAATTGGACCATAACTTTGGAGGTTCACTACAAAGTTCAATTTAGTTTTTCTTTATTATGATAACGATATGGTCGTAATATAATTATTGCCACTTTTACCAAAAACTTAATCAGTAGTATCATTGTAATGAAGCTATAAAATATTAAGAATTAGATTTAGAAATTGAGGTATTATCAATGAAAAATATGTCACGAATAAAAAATATAATATTAAAACATATTTATGGCATAAGGCATATAAAGAATTTGGTTTAGTTTTTTATTGTACTGAATTATTAGATTTTGCAAAAGAATTGGCTGTTGATATTAACCATGATGGATTTATAAACATTTATGAAATTGATGATGAAGAATTATCTATTTTAGATTTATGCGATAATAAATATATAATTCTACACTGGTTAACTATTTTTCTTTTGCACAAATTTTTCATCTAATTGGTATAATCATTTAAACAAAAATTGATTTCGTCAAGATATTTTTTTTAACCAGTTATGTCAGGAAATTTTTAACCACTAACTGTTTGACTAATTTTTAATTTCTTTATCGAATAGTCTCCCTGCAATATAAAAGATATAATAGAATATATATATATATTTGCAATAAAAAAACTTCAAATTAATGAAGTTTTTTTATATATTTTATTCTTCTACAGTTTCGATTTTTTCAGGTTCGCCATTAATATCTTTATAGAATAAATATTTAGCAGTGTATACTCTTGGTGCAATCCAGAATAATAGAATTCCTAAAGTTAATGAGCAAAGTAAATACCAACCAATATAACTGAACATTAAGCAGAATAATTCCCATTTATGTCCATGCATAATTTCTTTTGATTTCTTTATACATTCTTTAGCAGAATATTCAGGATGATCATTGTGAATAAAGAATGTCATAGAATATGATAATGATTTGATAATACTAGGAATTAAAAGTAATAAACTCCACAAGAATAAGTATAGTGTTTGTAATAAGCCTACACATAAAGAATTAGTAAAAGTTTTAAATCCATCAAATAACATTGAATTATTGAATTCTTCACCTTTTGCATTCTTAACGATAATCTTAACCAAACCTAAAGTTAATGGGCCATATATTACTAAATACACTATAGCACCAACACCGGTTGCACTAAGTACACCTTCAATGAGGCAGTATAAAAATACTACCAATGCTAATTTGTTTTGATTTGGCTTAACGATTTCGTAAGCTTTTAAACGATACTCTTTTGCTGTCATTTTTTAAATAACTCTCTCCTTTATTTTTTTATTTTTATTTTTCATCTACTATCATTAAAATTCCAGCTGCAACACTAACAAAAATTAGTGTACATACTTTGAATGTTATATCAACAGGTTCTTTATTATCTAAAGCTTTTTTATACTTTATTATCATTGGAATTCTCCAAATTAAAGGAATGATTCCAACAACTGCTAGTGCAAAAACAACTGTTTTAAGAGTCATTACTACAAAAGCGATTGTTCCAAGTACATCTTCTTCGCCATTTCCAAGTTTTGTTTTGACTTCAACAGTTTCTTGATATTCTTTTTTTGGTTCTTCAACTTTTGTTCCACAATTAGGACAATATTTAATACCACTTAACAATTCTTCACCGCAATTAGTACAATAGCTCATAAAAACTCCTGTTTAGTTTATTAAATTATACACTATAGTTAATGAATAAATAAATAGTTATATTTATATTTATATATTTTTTACTATAATTTTACAGCAAAGGACACTTTTTAATGATGTCCCTTGCGATAAACTTTGGATTTAAGTTATTTATTGCTTTAAGATTATCTAAATAATTAAATGCTGATTTTGAAATAGTTTTAATGTTATTATGTAAATTTATAGTCTCTAAATTAATTGAATAGTTGAAACAATCAGATCTTATTTTTTCTGTCTCATTCAAAACATCAAATGATGTATCACCTTTAGCACTTGGATAACAAATTAATGAATCTTTTGTTTTTGAGTATAAAATGCCATCAATAGATGTATAATTTTTATTATTTTCACTTACTTCAATATTTATAAGGCCTAGTGAATAAAATACAGGCGAATCACCAATATAATTAACTGATTCTGGAATATATATTGATTTTAAATTATGACATTGTTGAATAGCATATGAACCGATTTCTTCTAACCCATTTTCAAAAATTATTTCTTTTAAATTATGAATTTTACAAAATGCTCTACTTTCAATTTTTTTAACTGTTTTTGGAATAATTATAGATTCTATTGTTGAGTTATCGTAAAAGGCTTTATCTTGGATAATTGAAACATTTTCTGGTATTATAATGTCTTTTTCATCTGTAATGCAACTAACTAAACTGCTTTTTTTAATTTTAAAATTTGTCATTTTCTTTCTCCCTTTTTATATATTTATAAATAATATAATCTCATCGATAAGGATGAGATTATATAATAATTTATTTCTAATAATTACATATATATTATAGGGTGAAATAATTTATTTTTTTGTATTTTTGGCTATATTTCTTCTTCTGTTAATACTAAAATATTTACTCTTTTTGATATTATTGTACAAGCATCAATTCCAATAACTTTTTTACCATAAAATATAGAATAATCATCAAAACTGCCTCCTTCAAACGCTTGATGTCCGTAGGAAGCATGAACGTGTCCTACTACATATTTCTTAGTATTATTTTCTATATCTTTAAAGTTACCTTCTCCGATTTTCATTCCATTATTCCATCTTGCATCGACCCATTCAAATTCTTTAGCATTTCTCCAATTATCGATTGGAGTATATACATTTTCTTTTATATCATATTTTACAGGAATAAAACCATGTGTGAATATATGGTTTTTAGTTTCATAATAATTAACCATTTTATCAATTACATCTTTATAAATTGGTTTCTCATATAATTCATCTAAAGTTGGTAATTTATCACCAAATAAATCCACTACCGTTCTTACTGTTCCATTATAATAATCTGCTTCATCAGGATATCCTCTTTCAATCATAAATACTAAATTATCTTCGTGATTACCTTTAATTAGAATTATTCTATCTTTCATTTCTTTTACGAATTCAATAATTTCGTTAGTTTCTCTTCCCCTATCAAACAAATCTCCAATAACAATTAAAAAATGTTCCTTATTCTCTTTATCAAATCCTTTTTCTTCCAATGATTTCATCCAGTATGTATAACATCCATGGATATCTGATTGTATAAAATATTTTTTCATTTATAACCTTCTCTTTTGATATTTTTTCTTTAACGAATAATAAAAGTGAACATTTAAAGTTTATTTAGCTTTTCTTGTTCACTTTTATTATTTTCTATTTACATATATATTATAGGGATAAATATTAAAGATTTTTACTTAAACAAATCATAAAATGGTTTAAATTTCCCTTTTTCACCTATAATTTCATTATCTTTATTTTTAACCTCATAAATTGCAAACACTATTTTCTTATATTTATTTTTAAACTCATCTTCATTTAAAACATCCATAAATAATTTTGATATTTCTATAGGAAGTACATTATATACTCCACAACCAAGTGCACCAAGAACTAAAGAATCATGATTATTTTCAAGTCCAATTCTATAAATAGTTCTTATTTTATTTTTTTCAATTTTAATTCCTTCTTCTAAAAGATATCCATATTCATTAAAATAAATAGATTCTTTTGAACAACGGTAGAAAGATCTTCTATTATCTAATGAGGCAACAGTTATTACAGATGCATTAAATGGTTTATCTTTTAATGAATAATATTTAGTCATATTATTTCTAAAGAAACAAACATCTTTAGAATATATTCCACCATAGTTGATATCTAAAGGATAAGCATTTTCTTTTAATTTAACATTAGATTCTCTAACACCTAATGATTTATAAGTCCCATACTGATATAACGATTGTGATAATGTTGATGCATAACATAAAGATTCTTCTTGAGCGCCGCATCCTTTATCATAGCCACCACCAGGACGATAATTAGATGCTAGATTTAATATTGCTGGATTTAATCCTTCTTTAATTAAATCTTCTGCTATATCTACACAATCAGCATTGAAGCAGCCAAATCTAGTTTCATAATTATTTTTACTTTCTACCTTGAATTCTTCTTTATACACTTTAGTATTATCAAGCTTAGACTGTTTATCTCCAAGCAATTCTTCATCCCAGTTATTAAACATTCTTGTATTTTCTTCATAAACTAATGTTCTTGCAAGATGTCTATCGCTTTTATAGTTACTTTCTAATAATATTTCTTTTACTTTTTCTACTAATATTTTATTTTGTTCAATTGTTTCATTTTTCATACTATATACCTACTTTTTCTATAGTTATTGTATCTCATATTTTATAAAAGTGAAGAAACCACCATAAAAAGTTTCCTCACTTTTAATCTTAAAATATACTATTTTATTCTTTAATATTTTCTATTATTTTTAGTATTTCTTCATTAGAAACAAATGGTGCTTGATATCTATTTATAGAATTATAATCTTTAAATATCATATCACCATAACCTAATAATTTTTCGGCTCCGGTTTCATCTAAAATATTCTTACTATCTACTGCAGATGAAACTTTAAATGATATTCTCGATGGAATATTTGATTTTATAATGGAATCCATATATCTACTATCTAGTTTTTGTGCTGAAATTAATAAATGAATTCCTGCAGCTCTTGATTTCATAACTAAAGACTTAATACATTCTTTAATTTTGTTATTATTGCTTGAAATAGTTAATTCAATATATTCATCTATAAAGACAATAATTCTAGGAAGTTTTTGAACTTTTTCATTATATTCTTTAATATTTGATACTTTATTCTCTAAAAATATTTTATATCTTCTATTCATTTCTTCAACAAGTGATTCAAGAACTACTAAAGCTTCATCTGCATCATTAACTATTTTGTCATTATATAAATGTGGTAGTCTTTGATATTCTCTGAATTCAACCATTTTTAAATCAACTAAAATAACTTTTAAATCACTAGGACTATAAAGATACATTATTTCCGCTAGAATGTCATTTAAAAGAATAGATTTACCACTACCAGATGAACCAGCTATTAGTAAATGCGGTAAATCATTTAATGATATATATTTAGGTTTCATTAATTCATCATAACCAATAATGAACTTAATATCATCACTCTTTTCTTTATATAAATCAGTAATAGCTTCTTTAATCGGAATTATTTCTCTTTTCTTATTTTCTATTTCAATTCCGATAAATTCATTACCAATAAGTTTATCATTTATTCTGATTCTTTTTGCTAATCTAATAGATAAATCATTTTCAATATCTTTTATATTCTTTATTGTTTTTATATTAGATATTTTAAATATTATTTTAGAAAAAGCAGGACCAATAATAGTTTTTACATATATAGCATCAATATTAAAATCTTTAAATGCTTCTTTAATGATTTCAACTTTTGCATTTATTTCTTCTATATTTTCTGATTTAGTTGATGGATTAATATGATAATCATTTAATAAATCTATCATAGGATATTTATATTCATTGATAAAATCAGCCATAATTCCTCCCATTAAAAACGCTTCTTTCTTATACTTATATTTTATTTTATAGATATTATTTTTACAAGTTAGTTATAAACTATTAATTATTATAGAGTTCATTTTATCGCTTATGAACTAATTAATTTTAAACGGTCTCTTAAAAATTATAACTTTAGCCATAAATATTGTCATATTTACAATAAAATTTTCATAAACACTTACATATAATTCAATTATTTATTTTATTTGATTTTTTATACAATTTAATATATTTATTTGTTGTTTATGTAAATTTATGTGTTATAATTAACTTGGAGGTAAAATATGGTTAGTTGCAAGACATGTGTACAAAATATATATAACATTGCTAAAAAAAAGAATATTAAAATTGGGGATATTGAGTCTTACGCTGGTGTAAGTATAGGATATCTTTCGAGATTAAACAAAGAAGAAAAAAACAGTTACCCATCAATTGAAGTTTTAAACTCAGCGTCAATATACTTATCTGTTTCAATAGACTATTTGGTAAATTATGACACTAGCACATTTAGTATTAAAGAATCAAAACTAATTGATTTTTTTGATAGAATAACTGTCAAGACAAACAATGAAAGCATAAATTGGTATGAAGAAACCATTCAAGAAATGAATGAATTGAGTTATACATATGATGGAATAAAATGTCACCCTTTATTTTATGTTGGCAGTAATACTAATAATAACGTAAATTTTGATATGAACTTCGAAAATTATAATATAGCCAAATATAACTCATTATTTTTAAAAAATGATATAGAACCATCTTCAAGTGCATTTTTTTTCGAATTCCAAAAAAATAAATATTTTTACTTAATAAAAAACAATCTTATTCTAAATAATGATAATCACAATTTAGTTGAAGAATATGAATGTTATTTTATCACTAGAATGTCTAATCATGTTGACCCTATATGCTACGGAACTAAAATATTTAATAATAATATTTTTAAATCTTTAAGTAATTTATATCAGTTAGCGCGTGACGCTTCAAATAAAATAAAATTAAGTACTGATGTCGAAAAAGATATTGATAATTTTATGAAAAGTTAAATATATTAAATAACTATAATTAAAATAAAAAAGGAGATTTTTTATATGGGTTTAATTAACTGGTGTGATGAAAAAATTACAGAATTGAAAAACAATAATATATCATTTGTAAGAGGCAGACCTATCGTTCCTGAACATATGAGATATGATGATATTCCAGGATATATAGAGACATATCAATTTAGAAATGAAATACCAATTGAATATAGAAAAAAATCGTTGATTTGTTTTTATTCTATGGAAGATAGACTGTGGAATCGTTTGAAAACCCTAGATTCTGATTGCATTATTTTTTCAAAGTTTGCAGGTATAGTAGGAATGGATTTCAGTCCAAGTGTTAATATGTTAAAGCCTAGGCAACTACAAAGCATATTAATTAACAATATTTATGATTGTTTAATTTCGTTAAGAGGAATAAAAGTTGCAATAAATTCTAGAATAGGTGATTTAAGTACAAATTTTATTATAAGTGATTATCCAAATAACAAAACAATTATATTCGGTAATATAGGATGTAAAAGAAAATTTGGAGCTTATTCACTTTTACAGTTTAATAAATGGATAGAAAAAGCACAGCCAAAAAATATTTGTTTATATGGTTCTATCTCAAAAAATGATATTGTAAAAATATCAAAACTTAATAAAAACATTACGATAAATTTCTTTCATGGGCATAATTTTGCTAAAAAGAATAACAAAAAAAGTGTATTTGTTATTTGCGGTAACAAACACACAAGAAACACCCCTCGAGAAGGATATGTTCTAAAGTATATTTTATCTCATGATATTAAAAAAAGCAATTCTCGTACTAATTATAAAGTTAAAGGAGGCGAGAACTGTGGGCGCTAAATCATTATATTTAGATAACAGAGAAAAATATAAAGAGCAAATAAGACTTGCTAATGATATTAAAGCACAAGAAGCTTTAAATAGAGGATATGAAAGATATAAAAAGTATAAACTATTGTGGGAAACATTAGATTTAGATGAAATTGTTAATAAATTATTCTCAAATCCTATTTATACTAATATAGGTCAAAAATATGTTATAACTGATCCAAACAGTAAATATATTATTTACTGCGATAATTCTGCAAGTTATTTTAGAATTGGTAATAAAGAAATACCAAATGATCAAAAAGGACACTATCTTGGATCTAATTTAGAATCTGTTCTTAACGAAACCATTAATGGAAAAATTCATGGCACTTCTAAAGACAAACGAGAATCTTTAAGTCATTTTAAAATGAAAATAAACAAGAAAGGATAGAAAATATGAAAGTATACTTGCCATTAAATGAAACTGGTATATTAGAATTAAAACAATGTGTAGAAGTTGAAACTGAAAATTTAAAAATATACAAGTTTTCGCCAGAAGAATATTTTTATTTAGAATCAAAAAAATATTTTGATTTTTTAAATAGTGAATGCTCTTGTATAATTGATTTATTCGAAGATGAAGATATACCAAACGATAAATTAAATAGTGCTTTGGAAATTACAAATATTTTAATTAATCAAAGTACAGATGAAAAATTTATTGAACTTGCGAAAAAATTTATTAAAATATTTGAATTAGCAATTAAATGCAATACATATATAAATATTTACTGTTATGGAGACCCTGTTATTTGAATGAATAAAATATTTTATCAAGATTTTTTAATGAATTTTCCATATGACGAACACGAATTTCCTAAGGTAGACATTGAATATACAAATGATTTATTCGGTGCGGAACAATATGGAATTCCCTATAATTTGTTTGATATACAAAACGGATATAATAGATATATAAGTTTTCAATTGCTACATAATGCCACTAAAATTTCTTTCTGGAATAAATTATTTTATGATATTTCATCTTTTGATAGAATTATATTAATTGACGATATAAACATAAATAATATTGAAGTAAATGAAATGAAAGATTTCTATTTAAAAGCGTATTATTGGAATTTAAAACAATATAACAAAAATGTATATATTTATAAACAACAATAATAGAAATTGTAAAAACAAAAAACTTTTAGATAAAGCTTTTAATTTTGTATAAATAATTCCTTTGTGACTATTCTGTTTTCGCAATAAAAATAATATTGATATTTCATTCACTATTATAACAACCAATATTAATATAAAACCTGAAGTTATCAGCAAACCTCAGGTTTTATTATTATATTATTCTATAATGAACCATTTTTTAACCATTTAATAATATCTTTTGAAGATTGTTCTGGAATTTCAAATTGAATATTATGTCCAACATCTTCATAGTTTTTATAACTATTATTATCAATGTTTAATAATTGTTTTAGTTCATCTTGATATTCATTTTTAGTCATTGTGTCATCATCACCATGAAGAAGTAAAACTTTGATATTTGTATCAAATTTAGAATATAATCCATCTAAGTCTGTAGCAGCAAGTCCAAGTAAAATATTCTTCCAAGTATTCTTTTTTAACGCCTTAGATTCTCTCTTTAGTCCTGCAATCATTTTATCAAATTCAACTTCTATAGCGTTATTTTCTTTGAATGTGCAATCATACCAGTAATCCATAAAATCATCAGATGGATGTTCATCATCTTTTAATGGTTCAATATAAGTATCATAAAGATAAATTAAACTTTGAGTTTGATATTGTTTAACTGGAATTGAACTAACTAATACAACCTTTTCGCATCTTTCAGGGAATAATAAAGCAAATGTTTGAACAGTAAAACTTCCAAGAGAATGTCCTATGACAATAGCTTTATCGATTCCAACCGCATTAAAGAAAGCCTCCATATCTGTTGCATAAGTAATAGTTGTATAATATCCATCTGGTTGATCGCTTTTTCCCATTCCTCTTAAATCAGGAAGATATACATGATATCCAGCTTCTATAAAATATGGTACAGCTAAACTCCATGATCTTGAATTATCAGTCATACCATGCTGCAATATTACAACTTCTCCATCAGGATTTCCCATTTCTACATAAGCCATTTTTATTCCTGTTGATAGATTAACAAACTGTTTTGATTCTAGCCATTCATCTTGAGAAATAGATCGTTTTAATGTAACTTTTGTAGATGTTTTTTTAGTACATCCACCAAGTCCTATTATAGAGAATATCATTATAATAAATAGACAAATAAATTTCTTCATATTTTAATTCCTTTTATTAAATTTTGACGTTTTTAAGTATAACATAATCTAATATTCTCTACAAGAAAACTATTATTTATAAATTACTTATTCATTTAAAAAAGAGATATCATTCTGATTATAAATTGTTCTTATATCTTCATAACATAAATATCTTTTTTCTTTTAACATATTTATAGATTTTAAAAATACATCTTTATTTTCTATTAATATTCTTTTAGCCTTTTCATAATATTTTATAATGTTTTCATGGACACAATTCTCTTTTCTATTGTTATAAACATCACTACCATTTTCTTTTTCTAACTTATCAAAACCATAAAAACAGTATTCTTCAGTAAAACTTTCAACTATTTCAAAAGCATTTTCTAATTCTTTATTGCAGTAAACATCTTCCATTCCATAATATAATTCATATGCAGCTTTACCAGATAATAATGAAATAACTTTGTTTTCTAAATGTTCAAAATCATCATAATCATCATTAAATAGAGTTATTCCACATGGACCATTTCCAGTATCTCTAAAAGTTACCAAGTTAACTGATTTTGGTTCAAGTGCTTCCATTGAAACAAGTTTGCCACATTCATGAACACAAATCTTTTCTAATGCTTTATCACTGTAATCTATTACTTCGGATACATCACATTTGGTTTTTAAAAAAGCTTTTATTAAATTATTTTCAGTTATTAATTCTTTATTTTCATATCCAGCATATATTCCTGCTAAATTTATTATATATTCAATTTCAGCACATGAACATCCAACAAACATTTTAGATATTTTATCAATATCAACATTATTATCATATTTTCTTTTATTCATATGATAAGCAATAATTTTTTTTGAATCTTTTAAATTAGGTTTGCTAATTAATAAAAGTTTTAATCTTAATGGTCTAGTTAAACTTATTGGAACTGTTCTAATGCTGTTTACTGTTGCGATTACAAAAATATCTTTATCGTAATACTTGTCAATATTGCTTTGAATTGCTATAAGTTCACTTGGGTTTCTATGGCGTCTATCATTATTGCTAAATTTATCCATATCATCAAATAGAATAACAGATGGCTCATTATTTGCTGCTTCAATAAAAATGTTATTAATTTCTTCTAGAAACTTTTTTCCATCGACGGTTTTTCTTAAAATATATTTATTTCTATTTTGTAAAGAATCGATCATATCCATTGCTAGAGTTGACTTGCCAGCATAAGGGCGTCCTAATATAATTAATCCTTTTTCAATTTTTACTCCTAACTTTTGGTATTTTTCTTTGTTGTTAAGTTCATCTATTATTCTATTTAATTCGAGTTTAATATCATCGTATCCTATAATATTTTTAAAATTATCATTCATCTTTATACCTCGCTTATTTTATAGGGTATTTTTATATATTTAGTGCTCGCTATTTTAGGCGAGCACTAAATTATCAATAAAGTTATATTTATCTAAAACTTTATTCATAAAATCAACTGGGTTAATAGACTCAGTCTTATTAATTAAATCAAGCACATTCTTACTCGATCCGCTAATAAGTACGGTACCATTTTCATCCATTTTAACAGGGAAACTTCCTGTTCTTTTCCCTACTTGGAGGAAAACCACTTCAGGCATTTCATATCCTATACTATTAAATTTATCTTTAATATATTCAAATGTTGATACATTATAATTTTCAACACAATAATCAAACTCCATATCGCTAATAATTAAAATTCTATCAATAGCATCTTCTTTCTTAAAATCCTTTTTACTATAAATTTTAAAAATGCAATCATATACCTTTTTAATATCGGTATTTGCTATCTCATTATATGCTTTTAATTCAGCTAATTTATCACTTAATGTTGTAGCATTAAGTTTAATAAATCTAGGCCTACTGCTAAAGGAAATGAATGTATCCTTAAATTCTCCTTCAAGCTTGCTTGAATAGAGAATAGTAAAAGCATCAGCTACATCTATTGGTAATGGGCTATTATAAGCATTATACATAGAGCCGCTTCCATCTCTTACAACTAATGTCTTTTTATTACTTAATTCTAATTTGTAACTATCAAACATTAAATTAAGCATATCAATACTTTGAGCATTACCGCTTCTTATTTTAGAAACTATTTCATATGGAGAAACAGTTTCTACTTTTGCTTTTTTCTTACCATTCATTACCTCTTTTTGGAATGAATACATTCTTAAAAAATCATTCTTATAAAAGGCATGCTGGTACTTATTAAAAGCGCGTCCAGGCACCTTATCATATTCAAAAGTAAAATCTTTTACTCTTAAATTATTTTCAATAATATATCCTTTTCTTAAGAAGGAAAGGATTTTTCTATACTCTTCTTTAGTATAGCCAAGCTTACTAGCTAAAATAATAGCTTTATTTCTTACTTCTTTATTAGAAGCATTAATGGAAGGCATCCATTTTGGAAGTAAAGAAATATTTTTATTCAACTTCTTATTTTCAATATCTTCATCTAACTGCTTCTTAATATAGGCAACTACTTCATCTTCTACTTTAGTACCTATTAAGCATAATAAATCATCATATCTGCCAAATTCACTAACATACTTAATTAATTGCTTAGCATCATTTTCTTTATTATTTCCAAGGTATCTTAAAGCTTTTCTAAAACTATCTCTTTCTCCAAGCCCATTTCTAATATCTCTTAAATAAAATAAATTTTTAAGAGCTATTTTCTTATTCTCAAAATAAGCTTTTATGAATAAAGATAATAAATAATCTAAATTATTTCTATAAGAACCTGCTGAAGCGAAAAAATCTAAATTATTTGATAATGTTGATATATAAGCTTTATCACCATTTTCTGTTGTGGTAACGTTAAGCTCATTCTTTATTTCGTCCATAAACTTCATAATCGTTTTCCTCCTTTTTCTGATATTTTTAATTTTATAGACAAGACGCACATAAGGATTTTTTTATTTAAAATTAGCAAAAGTTGCGGTTGGCGTCTTTACATTTATAGTTATAGGGCATATTCCCTATTTTTTTAAAATTTTCAAAAATATTTATAGATTTTATTAAAAAGAGAAGAAATCTCTTGCGATTCCTTCTTCAATAAAATAACTTTTTAGCTTCTTCAAGGCTTTGCCTTGAATACTATTAACTTTATTACTATCATAACCAAGCTCTAAACCTATTTCCTTTAAAGTTTTTTGCTTGCTATTAATACCAAATCTTTCAGTAATGACTTGGTATTCAATTTCTGATAGTCTACTAAGGCCATCATTTAATGCACAATTATTTTCAAACATTATGGTGCATGTTTCAGCATCATTATCATCCAAAACAAAATCCAAATATACTTGCTCACTATCACCATTATAATCAAATAACTCATTATTTTTAATTATTCAATATCATATAAAGACACATCAAATAAATCTCTCTATTTTTTAACACATTTTAGATTTCATTATATATCATTAAGAAATCTAAAAAGATTACCTTGAGAAGTTTTTTACTTTATAAATAATAATTTTATATTTTTCCATCACACATTAAAAATTATAAAAATTATATTAAAAATTAAATAATTGTTGATAAAAAATATATTATGCAATATAATTACTGTATATGTGTAATAATTTTACACTTGGAGTATGTATGATAAAAAAATTTAGTGTTCAAAACTTTAAAAACTTTAAGGAGAAAATAACAATTGATTTTAGCAATGTTAGAGACTATTGTTTTAACGATTATTTAATCAAAAATGGATTAATTAATAAAGCTTTTATTCTTGGCAAAAACAATTCAGGTAAAAGTAATTTTGGTGCTGCTATAATGGACATAACAAGGCATTTAACAAATAATAATTCTAATCATTTTATTTATAATGTCTATACCAATGGTTTTTCTGTGGAAGATTTTTCTACTTTTTATTATCATTTTATTTTTGATGATACAAGCGTAGAATACTTATACAAAAAAGGTATTAATGGACAATTATTATATGAAAAACTAATAATTAATTCTGATATAGTATTTGAATATAATTATATCAATAAATTTTTTACTAATAGTATTTATGAAGGAAATACCGTTGATATATCCAAAAATAATAATCCCTACCTCTCAGTATTGAAATACATTTATACAAACACCCTATACTGGTCTAGCAATAATCCATTCAAAATTTTTATGGAATTTGTTGATCACATGCTTTGGTTTAGGTCACTAAGAGAAAATGAATTTTTAGGGTTACTTCCAAATGGTGAAGATTTAAGTGATTTTATTATTAACAATAAATTAATAAATAAATTTGAAGATTTTTTAAATGATTGTGGTCAAAAATTTAAAATAACTACTTTTTTTGAACCAGGACTAGGCAAGAATGTTCTCGCTGTTGAATATAATAGATTTGTTCAACCATTTGCTGCTATTGCTTCTACTGGTACTTTAACTTTGTGGGTTTTGTTCTACTGGCTAAATAGAACAAACGACATATCTTTTATGTATTTAGACGAATTTGATGCTTTCTATCATTACGACTTATCTAAATATATATTGTCTCTTTTATTGAAAAAAGAATGTCAAGTAGTAGTAACATCTCATAATACAAAATTAGTTGATAACAGTTTAATGAGGCCAGATTGTTATTTATTTTTAAAAAATGAGAAATTAATATCATTTTCTGATTCATCAATTTCAAAAATTAGAAAAGATAATAAATTAGAAAAGATACTAATAGAAAATAAATTAGATTTCTAAAAACAAAATAAAACCAGGATCTGCAAATCCTGGTCCTATGGTGATACACCAAATCACATTTTGTATTTTATCATAGGTGAGTTTTTATGTCAAATTTGTGAAAGGAGAAAACACTTATGATTAAAGCAAAAAATAAAATAGATATTTGATAATTTCACTATAATTGGAAAATAATATATAGGAGGAAAAATGAAAAATAGTTCAAAATCCAATATTATTGAAATTAAAAAATGTTACAAAGATAATTTTCATGCATTCATGGTTAAAAATGCAGATTATGATGGCTTCTATGATATGCCAATTATTAACCAAAAAGAAATTAAGGAAATTTCATTTCTAGTTTCATATGATGAAACATATAACCATATTTATAAAAGTGGTGAAGTAGTTCATTTTTATATAGATGATTACAAATTTGATGGTCCAAAAGGAATTTGGCAAGGATTTTCAAATGATAAAAAGTATAAAAGAGGGTTTGATATTAGCAGATTTTATGGCGCAGAAGCTATAATTTCTCCAGATTTCTCTCTATATATGGACATGCCTAGAGCAATGCAAATTTGGAATGTTTATAGAAGCAGAGCGGTTGGAAGTTATTTATCTTCATTGGGATTCAACATAATTCCAAACATCAGATGGACCGATGAAAAGAGCTATGAATATTGTTTTAAAGGCATAGAAAAGAACCAAGTAGTATCTGTTGGAACTTTAGGATGTTCTAAAAATAAAGTAGATAAAAACTTATTTAATTTAGGATTTATTGAAATGATAAAAAGATTAAAGCCAAGTAAAGTTATTATTTATGGTTCAATAACAAACGAATTAAGAAACATAATAATTAAATATAATGTAAATATTATTCACTTTTTTTCTAAAACTCAATTATTTTTTTACGAGGAAAAAACTAATGGGAATGAAAGGAAATAGTGGGCATTTTAAAAATACTAATGGATATGTTGAATATCATTTTCGTAGATATATACTTGATATAAAAAATAAAGATTTCAAAAAAGAAGTCGCAATTAAAAAGATGCAAAAACTTGAAAAGATATTTGAACATCCTACAGATGAAAAAATGTTAAAAATGAATAAAGAAAAGCAGCTAAGACATATTGGAAAATCTTCAGAGCATAATGATAAGTCGAAAATGAGCTTATCCATCGAAGAAACAGAACAATTAATTTTAGAGTTTTCAGGAAAAGGACACATGATTAATGAAAATCAAGAAATTGTTGATTGCAAAAAGATTATAGGATATGTTGAAACTAATGGCAGATTAGAACCAACAACATATATAAAAATTCATTATTCAAAAACAGGATCTCATGCAGTTCCATACAGAAAGGGTACGAAAAATGACAAATGAAGAAAAAGAACTATTTAGTGTTTTTATGACAAATGAAATATTTGATGAAAATGCAAAATATATTGTTGAAATGGAAAATAATGATATATTTTTGATTGAATATTATGGAGAAGGAGAAAGTGAAATAAATCCTCTAACTCAAGAAGATGATTATTTTTACGCTGTTGATTTTCTAATATTAGAAGTAATAGAAAATAAGACAAAAATATATAAAAAGAACTCTATTATTGAAATTTCAAAATATATTTTTCCAATTAAAATTAAAAAAATATGCCTATAAAAATAATTTTCAATTAATAAAAATCTTACATTTTTATTTTACATATAATTAAATTATGCTTTGATATTATTTTTAAACACAATCTAAAATAAGAAAAAATAAAAGAATGATATTTGTGCTATGTTCAATAAAACTGAAATAGTAAAACAAATATCATTTTTTATAATAAAAAGAAATCTCTTGCAATTCCTTCTTCAATAAAATAACTTTTTAGCTTCTTCAAGGCTTTGCCTTGAATACTATTAACTTTATTACTATCATAGCCAAGCTCTGAACCTATTTCCTTTAAAGTTTTTTGCTTGCTATTAATACCAAATCTTTCAGTAATGACTTGGTATTCAATTTCTGATAGCCTACTAAGGCCATCATTTAATGCACAATTATTTTCAAACATTATGGTGCATGTTTCAGCATCATTATCATCTAAAACAAAATCCAAATATACTCGTTCACTATCACTATCTATTCTTTCATCTAAATCAATCATGCTAACTAAAAAAGAGTCAAGCTCTATTACATCATTAGCACTTACATTAACATTATAAGCCACTTCTTCATTAGTTGGCTTTTTACCATTCTTTAAATAATATTCATTTCTATATTTACTTATTCTACTTAATACCCTTCTTTTCAGGCATTCTAATTAAACTACTATTATATACTTCATTTTTAATGGCGCTATTTATAACTTTATAAGCATAAGTAACAAATTTAACATCATTATTTTCTGGCTCAAAATTATTACTTGCTTTAACAATAGCTATATCTCCAATTTGAAGGAGATCTTCAAAATCAACTTTATTATTTCTATAATTTTTAGCAATTTTAAAAACTAATTTCTTATTTCTTTTAACTAATTCTTCTTTTAATAAATTTTTCAATTCATCATCAATCTTAATTTCATTAAACAAGCCATCACGAATGGCTTTAACTAATATTTCATCTTCTAAATTTTTAAATTCATCAATATTAAAACTCATTTTTTCTCCTCCATTTTATTTTCTTTTTGTATATATTTATATTTTTTATATTATATTTATATAATATAGATTTTTATATTCGTAAATTTTATTCATTATTCAAAAAAGGTTAAGAAAAAAACATACATTTTTTTGAAGTGAACTGAAAAAGTTGG
>DCHW01000040.1 GCA_002314935.1 Clostridiales bacterium UBA1742
TTTTTCCTGGTGCCCCCACGCGGAAACGGACTTTTCTTATACTTTTTCACTACTAAACCTATACAAACTTATACAGAACTGATATCGATTCCATACAAAACTATTAAAAAAACCAATACTAAACTGATACTTTTTTATAATGAAAATGTAAAACCTCGATTTTATCGAACTTTTCAGATATAAGTTGGAGTGATTGATTTTGAGTGAGTGACCACTCTATTACCATTTCATTACTAAACTGATACACAACTAATATTGAACTGATATCGTTTCACTACAAAACTAATATTTTTTTCTGGTGCCCCCTGACAAAAGGGCGCCATAACAAAATTTATAATTTTAAAGTTTTTTTAATATCTTCAATTTCGTTTTCTTGAAATTCGTTTTTTGAATAATATAAAATTTTATTTTTTAATTTCACGATTTCGTTATGTGCTTTCAATAAATGTATCTTTCTATGACAATTTGGGCATAATGCAACAGCATTAAAAACTGTGTCTAGTCCCCCATCAGAAAGACTCAAAACATGATGACATTCCAAATAAGGTTTATTATCAATTTCAAAAGGGGCTTTGTTATCGCAAAGATCACAACGACCTTGTGATCGATGTTTCACATATTCACTTACTAATTCATTTCTTGAATAAACATGGGTTTTACTTACATAAGATTTATTTAACATTCTTTTGCTATATTCAATAGCTTTTTGTTTAATTGCTTCGTTATTATAACGTTCTATAGTATTATCGACTATTCCATTGGTGTTAAATTTACTTTCTAAATAATTAATTATAATAGCAGGTATTTTTTTAAGAGGACCTTGAATTTGACTTTTTAATCCTAATTCTTTCATTTTTTCGAATTTAACAAAATCATCAGTATTTAATCTTTTTAAAAGACGTAATCTAACTTTTTCTTTAGGATGCTTTTCTTCTTCGCTTAAAAAGAACTGTTTTTGATTAACTACTTCACTCTTTTTTAAATTATTATTTATAACTTCACATTTATATTTGATATAACCTGCGACTGGTTTTGATAAATATACATAAACAATATCACCAATATTAGGATAAAAAGATCCTCTCCAGTCAACAAATCCATAAGTTTTAAAGCAAGCTTCTAAATCAAAATATTTAGGTCTACTTGGTATAATCCAATATGTTTTGGATTCATTGTTGTTGATACTATCCACCATATAATAATTTTAGACTATTTTAAATTTTTAATAAATATATTCTATTTTCTTCAATTTATCTAATTAATTAGATAATTTTTATATATTTAGTTATTTTTTAAAAATATAAATATTTGCGAATTCAAATATTTTCTTTAGCAGATTAAATTTTCTTTTATTAATTATATTTTTTGCTATAATACTTAAGGCAAGGACAAAGCACATGAAAATATCATATAAAAAACTTTGGAAAATACTTATTGATAAAGATATGAAGAAAAAAGACTTACAATCAGCTACAGGATTAAGTTCTTCTTCTATAGCTAAACTCAGCAAGAATGAACCAGTTAATCTTGAAGTTTTATATAAAATATGCGATGTGTTGAAATGTAATATACAAGATATTATTGAATTTATTTTTTAATTATGAAAAAAACTATTAGATTAGGATCTGTTTTTAGCGGAATAGGAGCACCTGAGCAAGCATTAAATAAATTAGGATGTGACACTCAAATAGTTTTTGCATGCGATAATGGAGAAATTGAAATTAAGACTCCAGTAGACGAAATTAATAAAATTATTAAAAAATTATCATTAAAAGAGGCGAACAAAAAAATAAAAGAAATATATGCATCAACCAAAAAAATTAATTATATGAAAATTAGCTATACCGCTAATTATAAAGTTAAAGAAGATGATTGGTTCGAAGATATTAGATTCCTTGATGGCAAACCTTATAAAGGGAAAATTGATATGCTAATAGGCGGGAGTCCATGTCAAAGTTTTTCTATTATAGGAAAAAGAGCAGGGTTGGAAGATACAAGAGGAACACTCTTCTTTGAATACGCTCGCTTAGTTAAACAATGCCAACCTAAAGTATTTATATATGAAAATGTTCCCGGAATTCTTACCCATGATAAAGGAAATACATGGAAAGTAATTAAATCAGTATTTAATTCTTTAGGCTATAAATTATATTCGGAAATATTAAATGCAAAAGATTATGGCATACCGCAAGATAGAAAAAGATTATTCGTAATTGGTTTTAAAGATCATAATGTTAATTTTAGTTTTCCTAAAAAAATCGAATTAAAAACTGAAATGAAAGATTATTTAGAAAAAAATGTTGATGTAAAACATTATTTAGGAAAAAAAGGCTTTGAATTTGTCACTAATCCTAAATATAGAAATAGAGCAAGAATTAATCCGAAAATTATTCAAACACAAAAAGCTAACCAACAATTCAATTGGAATGGTGACTTTGTTTTTGAACCTCTTTCTAAAGTTAAAAACAATAAAGAAATCATGAGTAGATCATATGTATCAACCTGGAATGGTCAAAAAGGCGTTATTCGCCAACTTTCTTATAGAGAATGTCTTAGACTCATGGGGTTTTCTGATTCATTTAAGATTGTTGTTCCTAATGTACCAGCATATAGACAAGCAGGAAATTCTATTGTTGTTGATGTTTTAGAAAATATATTTAAAGAAATTTTTAAGGTGGTCAAATTCTAATGAAAAAAATAAGATTAGCTACTGTATTTAGTGGAATAGGTGCTATTGAATGGGCGTTTAAAAGATTGGGTCTTAAACATGAATTAGTTTTTGCGTGTGATAATGGCGAAAGAGAAATTAAATACGATATTGATAAAGAAAAGAAGAAAGTTTTCTCACTAAAAAATTCTAATCAAAAAAAGAAGTATGTCGATGAATTATATCAACGCGCTACTAACTCTAAAAATTATGTACAGCAAAGTTATCTAGCAAATTACACCAAATTAAATTCAAACAATTTTTTTCAAGACATTGTCTTGCTTGATGGGAGAGATTACAAAGGAAAAGTTGATTTATTTGTTGGTGGCAGTCCATGTCAAAGTTTTTCATCAGTAGGATCTCAACATGGATTAGAAGATGCACGTGGTACTTTATTCTATGAATATGCAAGATTAATTAAAGAAATACAACCAAAAGTATTCATCTATGAAAACGTTCGTAACCTTTTAAACCACGACGGCGGTAATACATGGAAAGTAATCAAAAGCATATTTGATTCCCTTGGATATAAGTATAAATTTGCAGTATTAAATGCTTCCGACTATGGCATTCCACAAACAAGAAGAAGATTATTTGTTGTAGGCTTTAAAACAAAAGTAGATTTTAATTTTCCTCCTATAATTAAAAAACTAAAGTTTAAAATGAAAGATTTTTCAATCAACAATTGTTGCGAAGGAAATATGACTTATAACAAAAAAGGAGCGATTGTTTTAAAGAAAAAACCAGGCATACCTGACTCTAAATATACTTTAAGTCCAAAACTCTACAATTATGTTATGAAAAATGGGACTAAAACTTGGTCGCAAAAAGTAGAAATTAATTTAAATGTTGCTAGAACACTATTAAAAACAATGGGAAATAGACACCGTGCAGGTGTTGATAATTATGTTTCTTTTGATGGAACCGAAAAATTAGGTTCAGTAAGAATGCTAACAGAACGTGAAGCCCATAGATTAATGGGCTTTACAGATGATTACAAAATTGTTGTCTCAAGAGCTCAAGCTTATAAACAAGCGGGAAATTCAATTGTAGTAGATGTACTTATTGAAATATTAAAATGCATTATCAATACAAAAGTATTTGATTAATTAATATTTATTATTCTTTTGGGCTTTTTCTTTATGTTTCTTTAAAAATTCTCTTCTTTTCGGATCTAATTTACTAGGATCGATTTTTGTATCTTTACTAATATTAAGCAAATCATATAAAGCAGAATCCAATGTTTCGTTATTTGGCAAAATAATTTTTCCAGTTTTTTCATCAAAACATATTAGCCCTTTATCAAACAAAGCATCGTGATTTTTGCATAACAACAAACCATTTTTTGGATTTATTCTATCTTCATTGCAAGTACATTCAGCATATCCAACGGCATGACTAGCAACTAACACATTTTCATTATCAATCCCACAAATAGCACATTTATGATTAAATTCTTTTAAAAGTGCATTTCTATATCTCTTTTGAATGCTTGGATTTCGTGCATTTATTTGTTGTTCGATATATGCATTTTTAAATTCTAAATTTGAATTTTCAACGATTTTAATAACATCATCTAAATCTCTCTTCGCCTTTTCTTCTTCAGTATCAGGTTTAGCGTTATTATGAACATTATTAAAATGCCTAATATCTATCTTATTATTCTTAAAATCTAAAAGTAAAATGTAATTATTAACAATATCTTTTTCACTAATATTTCTAATATTCATAAATTGTCTAAAAATAATTGATATTCCACTTTCTCTTTTCCCGATTTTTATATGTAATTGAACATGCTTTTGAACACTTAGTCTAGTTTCTACAAGACAACTTGTATTCCCATAAGACATATTAAAAGTTCGATTTGTGCCAAAATCAGTAGGATAAATTCCTACAATTGATTTTATTTTATTAGCGGTGTTCGCATCACAAGTTGAAAGGCATAAATGCAAATCGTTATCTGCTCCATGCTCTAAAATATTTGCTGGCGTTGGAACACGTCCAATAATTTTGTTTTGAACATCTAAATATAAATTTACCATATCTACTATCCCTAATTTAATTTATATCAAATTTATAATAGATGGTCAATTAAAAACACTTCAATAAAAAACTAAAAATAAAACTATTTTTTTCGCCTTTCTAATTCTTCATCAGCCATTTCATATATATCTTCTTGAGTCGGACCATTCTTTAATCTTCTATAACCATTTGTAAAGTTAAAATCCATATTCGCAAGCATTTTATCTACAGCGATCAATGAATCTATTCTTAAAGAATAATAAATACTATGCCCTACTTTTACTGAATCTAGCATTTTAGCTTTCATTAATACATTAAGATGATGAGATAAGGTTGATTGTCTTATTTTTAATTTTTGGAGTATCTCTTTTTCAGATATAGATACTTCTAAACTAATAATATTCAATATCCTAATTCTATTTGAATCATCTAAGGCATGAATCTTATCTAAATGTTCTATACCTCTTTCAATTAATTCTTCTTTTGTAGGTCTCATAGTTACATTATACACTAATATCGATATATATCTATATTTGTTTTATGCGATAAATACAGGCATTATCAGCAATTTTTGACTAAAAATCGGGTAATAAAAATACAAAAAAGTGAGAATTTATCGATATTTTAAAGAAAAATAACCCCTAAATTATGTGAGGCAAACGTGAGAATTTATATAAAAAACCTCGATAGAATCGAGGAAATTTTCTTGCTGGTGCCCCCACGCGGAA
>DCHW01000014.1 GCA_002314935.1 Clostridiales bacterium UBA1742
AAGATAATGTAATAAAGATTGCTGATAATAAATATATATATTATGGACCAACAGCAGCAAATTCATTTAAACCATATTTTACAGTAAAATTTGATGCACATGGTGGAACAGGAAGTATGAGTAATCAATATATAGTATATGGAGTACAGACTAATTTAACAGCAAATACATTTAAAAACTCTGGATATACATTTAATGGATGGTATGCAAAAAGAGATGATGGAACATGGCTTGTAAAAGATAAAAATGGAAATACAAGTTGGCAAACTAAAGCACCTGAAGGTGGAAGCTATGTAAAATATACTGATAAAGGAAGTGTTGCTTGGACAGCACCTGCAGGACATACAGTTACAATGTATGCTCAATGGAAACAAGTAAATGAAAAATATTGGTGGCCAATAGGAAGTACTACTACAACTACAGTAAATGGAAAGTTATTTGCAACTGGAACGCCTGTATCTACTTATATAAGCTCTGGTTATGGATATAGAACATTAAAAGGTGAATACCAGTTCCATGCTGCAATTGATATTACTGCTGCTAATATAGCAAATAAATATGTAATTGCATCAAAATCAGGTGTAGTAGTAATATCTGAATATCAGAGTTTGTGGGGACATACAATAGTAATTAAACATGATGATGGAAAATACACAAGATATGCACATCTGAATAGTAGAACAGTTACAAAAGGAGAAAGTGTACAACAAGGACAAGTTATTGGAAAAGTTGGAAGTACAGGAAATTCAACAGGACCACATTTGGATTTCAGAATATTTAAAAATGGTAATGATACATCATTTTATATTAACAATGCAGAAAATCCTTTAAATTATGTAAGTGCAACTAATGCAAGACCACGATAAATAAAATAAAAAAACCAATTGCTAAATGTTAATTTAGCAATTGGTTTTTTGTTGTCAAAAATCAATATAAATACATATTATATACTAATGGAGGTAGAAATATGAATTTATTAATATATTTTGCATTGCCAATTGCAACAATAATTATATCTGCTGTATTACAAAAATTTATAAAAAATCCTATATGGGTTGCTGCTGTGATTTTTGCAATTTTTTTAGTCGTTACATTTGCAGCTTTTGATGAAACATTTTTAATTGCAACATTAGCATATACATTATTATCATTAGCAACAGCATTTATTGTATCTAGATTAGAATTAGAAGAGCAAGAGGATAATGATGAAGAGGATGATAATGTATGCTGTTGCAGTAATAGAGAAGTAAATTCAACACTATCATATAAATGTGGAGGCAACAGATATAGAAGATTTTAACATATAATTTTCTTGCATAAATTATGTAAGTATGATATAACGAATTTAAATTAAAAATAAAGGAAATAGATTTATGCAAGGAAAAGATTCTATAGCAATTTTTGGTGGAAGTTTTAATCCTCCTCTTAATTCGCATTTAAAACTTGCTGAACAAATATTAAATTGCAATTTAAAAATAACCAAAGTAATTTTTGTTCCAGTGAGTACTAAATATAATAAAAAAGGATTAGCAAATGATTCGGATAGATATAATATGCTTAATTTGATGTGCAAGTATAAATTAAATTTAGAAGTGTCAGATTTAGAATTAAAAACTGAAAGACAGTTATATACAATAGAAACATTAGAACTATTTCAACAAATGTATCCAGAAAAAAATATTTATTTTATTATTGGAACAGATAATCTAAAAGAATTAAAAAATTGGAAAAGTCCAGAACAAATTTTAAATAAATTTAAAATAATTGTTATGGGAAGAAACAAGGATAATATAAATGAAATTATTGAAAAAGATGAATTACTAAAAAGATATAGAAACTCATTAATAAATTTAGATAATGATATGATAATGTTAAGTTCAACTTTTGTTAGAGAACAAATAAAAAATAAAAAAGATATTTCTAAATTTATGCCAAAGGAAATTATTGACTATATAAATAAAAACAATTTATATAAATAGTTTTTAAAGATGGTATATTAGCAATATAAAGGGAGAAAAAGAATGATAAAAAATATTGAAGAAGAGATAAATAATATTACAGAATGGATTAGAGAATATGTAAAAAAATCACATGCAAACGGAGTTGTAATTGGGAATAGCGGTGGTAAAGATTCAGCGGTTGTAATAGCACTTGCTGCAAAAGCTATAGGAAAAGAAAATGTTTTAGCTATTGGAATGCCATGTGTTTCTAATTCTGAGGACTTGGAAGATGCTAAATTAGTAACTAATGCGTTTAATATTAAAATGTTAGATATTAATTTGACAAATACATATTTAGAAATGGAAAAAGTTATACAGGAAAAATTAAATGTTAATAATATAGCAGAGGAAATTTCGGTAGAAGGAAAAATAAATATGAAACCTCGTTTAAGAATGATAACACTATATTCAATCGCACAAACAATGAATTATTTAGTTATGGGAACTGGAAATAAATGCGAAATTTATGTAGGATATACAACAAAATGGGGAGATAGTGCTAGTGATTTGAATCCTATAGCTAACTATACAGTTGAAGAAGTATTGCAAATTGGAAAATATTTAGGAGTTCCAGATAAAATAATAAATAAAGCTCCAAATGATGGGCTTCGGAGGTAAAACAGATGAACAAAAAATGGGAGTAACATATAAACAAATAACAGAATATATAGAATATGGTGAAACTGATAAAGAAGCTAAAGATATAATAGAAAGAATGCATAAAAAATCAGAACATAAAAGAAACTTAGTACCAAATTATAATAGAAAACAATAAAAAAAGTGGCTTCGCCACATTGTGCAGATTGCTTTGAAATCGCACTTTCTATGGAAACTTTTCTTTTTATTTCAGAAAGTTCTGGAGAACTTTCCTACATAATAAAAAAGATGTTAGATACTAACATCTTTAAAAATTTATAAATTTATAAACTGCTTCTGCAAAACCACCTGTTTCAACAGGCTTTGTTGTAATGTATTTAGCAACTTGTTTTAATTCATCATAACCGTTTGCAACTGAAACACCAATTCCGGAATTTTTTACCATTTCTAAGTCATTTAAATTATCACCAACAGCCATAATTTCTGAACTATCAATTTTTAAATAATTTTTTAATATATTAAGTGCAGAGTTTTTGTTTATTCCTTTAGGTGAAATATCTAAGTATTCATATTCTTTATTTATAATAAAATCTTTATATTCTCCATATTTTTTTATAATGGTAATATCAACATTTTCTGTATTTAAAATTTTATTTTTTATATCTAATAGAGATTTTTCTGCAGATATAATTAATTTAAAAACATTTGCTTTATTAAATTTTAAATAAAGGCTAATATCTTCAACAATAGTAATTTTTAAATCGTTTTTATAATTGTTAGATTGTTGTAATTTAGAATTTCTTAAATCCATGTATTTAGGTTCTTCTGTAATTATTTCTTTATCTGTATATAAATGAACATGTAAATGATTTTTTTTTGCAATATTTAAACAAGAAATGATTTCAGATTCTGTAAGTAATTTTTTATAAATTTCTTTTCCTGTTTTTAAATCAATAATTTGATTTCCATTTCCAAAAATTCCATAAGACGCATTAAATTTTGAACACAATCCTTTAATAATAGGATATGTTTTACCAGTACAAACAACAAAATTAATATTTTTGCTATTTATATCTTTTATTGCTTTTATATTTTGTTCAAAAATGTTATTGTTTTTATCAATTATGGTGCCATCTAAATCACTTGCAATTAACTTAATCATTTAAAATTCTCCCTAATTTAATATAATTACACACTATTGAAATTATACCATAAAAATGAAAAATAGTAAATATTTACCGTAAAAGTTATGTAAACAAATTCCCCTTTGAAATTACTCAAAGGGGAGAAAGGTTTATTTGCGGATTTCATCAGGAGGTGAACTTAATACCCAAGTAAGATATTTAGAATAACTTCCTTCGATAATTCTCAAACCAAGAGGAGCTAAAATTTCGTTTGCTCTTTCAACTGAAATAAGAAATTCAATAGCAATAAGATTTTGAACTGAATCAAGATCCATTGCAAGAACTGAAAAAACAGATCTTAAAAAATCTAGTTCATCTTCATTTTTAGATTTTTGAATATTCCGCATTACTGTTGCGAGATTTTCGTTCATAAAAATCTCTCCTTTCATTTTGATGTATATTTATTGTACAATAGATATACATAATATGTCAAATATAGGTATTTAAAATTATTGCAAATTAGCTATAAATATAATATAATACAAGCATAAAAAGGAGAACTTTATGTCAGAATTTGTTCATTTACATGTACATAGTGAATTTAGTTTACTAGATGGAGCTAATAGAATAAAAGATTTACCAATAAGAGCAAAAGAATTGGGAATGGATTCGATTGCTCTTACTGATCATGGAGTTATGTTTGGAACAGTTGACTTTTATAAAGCATGCAAAAAAGAGGGAATTAAACCAATAATTGGTTGCGAGGTTTACGTAGCCCCAAGAACAAGATTTGACAAAGAAGCTAATATTGATAAACATTATTATCATTTAATATTGTTAGCCAAAAATGAAGTGGGTTATAAAAATTTAAGTCATTTAGTTTCGTTAGGTTTTACAGAAGGATTTTATTATAAACCACGTATAGATTATGAAATTCTAGAAAAGTATCATGAAGGTTTAATTGCATTAAGCGCGTGCTTAGCTGGAAATGTTAATAGAGAAATTTTAAATGAAAACATGGAAAAAGCAGAAGAAATTGCATTATGGCACAAAAATATATTTGGGGAAGATTATTATTTAGAAATCCAACCAAATGGATTACCAGAACAAGTTTTAGTTAATCAAAAATTAATAGAAATGTCTAAAAAATTAAATATACCATTAGTAGCAACAAATGATGCACATTATTTAAAAAAAGAAGATGCATATAATCATGAAATATTACTATGTATACAAACTGGAAAAAAGATGACAGATGAAGATAGAATGCGTATGGGAACAAATGAGTTCTATTTAAAATCTCAAGAGGAAATGAAAGAATATTTTAAAAATATACCAGAAGCAATTGAAAATACTGTAAAAATTGCTGAAAAATGTAATGTAGAATTTGAATTTGGAAATACAAAACTTCCAAATTATGAAGTACCAAATGAATTTAAAACCCATACAGATTATTTTATTAAATTAGCAAACGATGGACTGGTTAAGAGATATGGAGAAAATCCAACTAAAGAAATTAAAGAACGTTTTGATTATGAGTTATCTGTTATAGAAAAAATGGGATATGTAGATTACTTTTTAATTGTTTGGGATTTTATAAATTATGCAAAAACAAATGGAATATCTGTAGGGCCTGGACGTGGTTCTGGTGCAGGTTCAATTGTAGCATATGCTTTAGGAATTACAGATATTAATCCAATTAAGTATAATTTGCTTTTTGAAAGATTTTTAAATCCAGAAAGAATAAGTATGCCAGATTTTGATGTGGATTTTGATTATGAAAGAAGACAAGAAGTAATAGATTATGTTGGTAGAAAATACGGAAAAGACCATGTATCACAAATTATTACATTTGGAACAATGTCTGCAAGAATGGTAATAAGAGATGTCTCAAGAGTGCTAGATATTCCTTATCAAGAAGCAGATAAGTTAGCTAAAATGATTCCAAATGAATTACACATAACAATAAAAAAAGCATTAGAACAAAATAAGGAATTAGGGGATTTATATAATAGCAATGAACAAACTAAAAGAATATTAGATATTGCAATGGGATTGGAAGGAATGCCAAGACAAGCATCAACTCATGCGTGTGGAATTGTTATTACAAAAGATCCAGTAATTTCATATGTTCCACTATATGTAAATGATGGAACAATATCAACTCAATATATAATGACAACTCTAGAAGAATTAGGGTTATTAAAAATGGATTTTTTAGGATTAAGAACGCTAACTGTTATTTCTGATACAATAAAACTTGTAAAAAAAGTAAGAAATGTTGATGTAGTATTTGATAAAGAAATGAATGACCAAAATGTTTTTGATAAAACATGGAGAAGCGGAAATACTTCTCGGAGTATTTCAATTTGAAAGTGCAGGCATGACAAGCTTTATGAAAGAATTAAAGCCAGATAGTTTAGAGGATATTATTGCAGGAGTTTCTTTGTATAGACCTGGACCTATGGATCAAATACCAAGATATATAAAAAATAAATTAGATCCAGAACATAGTGAATATACACATTCTGCTCTTGAACCAATACTAAATGTAACATATGGATGTATGGTTTATCAAGAACAAGTTATGCAAATAGTAAGAGATTTAGCTGGTTATTCTTTAGGAAGAGCGGACCTTGTTAGACGTGCAATGGGAAAGAAAAAATTAGATGTAATGGCAAAAGAAAGAGAAAATTTTATACATGGACAAACAGATGAAAATGGTAAAGTATTAATTCCAGGGTGTATTAGAAATGGAATAACAGAAGAAGCGGCAAATAAAATATTTGATGAAATGGCAGAATTTGCAAAGTATGCATTTAATAAATCTCATGCAGCAGCGTATGCTGTGGTTGCTTATCAAACAGCATTTTTAAAAACATATTATCCAGCAGAGTTTATGGCGGCTACTCTAAATAGCTTTTTAGGAAATTTAGATAAAGTACCAGAATATATTAATGAATGTAAAAAACTTAAAATTGATATATTAAAACCAGATATTAATAAAAGTTACACAAAATTTGCTGTATATGGGGATAAAATTAGATTTGGACTTGGAAGCATTAAAAATGTTGGAATAGCTGTAGTAGAAACTATTGTTAAAGAAAGAAAACAAAATGGAGAATTTAAAAATTTTACAGATTTTTGTGAAAGAATGCAAGGTGAATCTGTAAATAAAAAATGTATAGAAAGCTTAATAAAAGCTGGAGCATTTGATGAATTCGGAGAAACAAGAGCAACTTTATTAGCATCATTTGAAACAATATTAGATACAATAAATAACAATAATAGAAAAAGTTATCAAGGTCAAGTTACAATGTTTGACTTAGGAGAAAATGAAGATTTAGAAAAAATTAAATATAATTATGCTAAAATGCCTGAGTTAAATGAAAAAGAATTATTATCAATGGAAAAAGAAATGCTTGGAATCTATATAACAGGACATCCTTTAGAAAAAATAAAAGAACAAATTCAAAGACGAGTAAATATGGATACATTAAAATTAAATAAATTAAAAGAAGAAAGTGTTGAAGAATATATTAATTTAGATGGAAAACTTGTTAAATTTGCAGGAATAATTACATCAGTTAAGAAAAAATATACAAAAAGAAATACATTAATGGCTTTTATTACGATAGAAGATTTATATGGCGAATGTGAAATAATAGTATTTGATTCTTGCTATTCTAGAAGTTCTAATATATTACTTATAGATAATATTATAATTGTAGATGGAAAATTAAGTATAAGAGAAGACGAAGCACCAAAAATTGTTGCTAATAATATAACAGAATTTAATGAAAATTATATAGAAAATAATAAAAGTACTGAAGTAAGAAAAAATATTAAAAAACCTAAAGTTATGGTAATAAATATAACAAATTTAGATGAAGAAAAAAAATCTAAATTAAGAGGTGCGATTAAATTCTTTAATAGTGAAAGAAATAATATTGCAATAAAAGTAAAAATAGAAGATAAAATATTACCATCTGGTGCAATATATGTTACAGATGAAATATATGAGCAATTTAAAGATATAGTAGGAGAAGAAAATATAAAATTGGAATAAAATAAGTATTAATATGGATACCTCTCAAAGAGGTATCTTATTATTTGGTCTGCATTATATTCGGTTACGTTAATTAAAAAATTTTTATCTAAACAAATCCACATATTAATTTTAAATTTATAATTGTTATCTATAAATACACCAATAATATCTGCAATTTCTGAACCATTTTTAAATTCTTTTTTCCAAGTAAGAGGAGAAGTTAATGATATTTTTTTATTATAATAGCTTTCCAAAAACTTTTGGATTTCTCCATTATTTTCTGAATATAAACTTATGCTTGGATTCATATAATATCATTCCCTTCAAAATTAGTATTTCATAAAATAAGAACATTATTCAAAAGAATATAAATGAAAAAAATGGTAATAATATGCTTAGGTGATTGCAATTGAAAAAAATAAAAATAATATTAAGTATATTTACTATATTAATAATATTAAGTGGATGTAGCAATAATGAATATGAAAAACTAAAAAACAAAGTAACAGAAGAAATAAATTTTTTAGATAATAAAATAATTGATATACTTAATGATTTAAATAATATTTCTTTAGAAAATTATAGTTTAGTATATAATAAAGTTGAATTAAATGAGCAAACAACAGATACTGTAGGAGATCAAAAAGGAAGTAAAAATCAGGAATCAAAAGAAAATACTCAAAGCGATAATGAAAATAAACAATTAAGCAATATTAAAACAACAGATTTAAAAGCTGAAACTGTATTAGAAAGTAATCAGGAGGATATAGATTGGAGACTAATAAAAGAAAAAATAGAAAATTTAAATACATCATGGAGTATTATTTTACTGGATTTAAACAGTATAAATCCTGATAACACTGAAATACTAAATTTTAGTAATAAATTAAATGAAACAATTATTAGCATAGAAAATCAAAATAAAATAGAATCTTTAAATAATTTAAAAAAATTATATGAATATATTCCAAAATTTTTAGAAAGTAGTGGATTAAATAATAATGAACAAATTGTAAAAGAGTCAAAATTATATTTAGTTAATGCTTATGTAGCTGTTAATGAGGAAATTTGGGATAATGTAAAAAACGAATTAATAAATTGTGAAACAAAATTTAATGATTTAACAAATGATTATGAGTATATACAAAACAAAGAATACAAAGCAAATAAAATCTTTGTATTAATAAAGGAATTAGAAAACTCAATACATCTGAAAGATAAAAAATTATTTTATATTAAATATAAAAATTTATTACAAAGTATAAATTCCATTTAGCATGTAAAACTTGACTTTTTGCAAAAAAATATGTAAAATTATAAATAGAGTAAATCGAACAGTCGCGTATATAATGCTGCAAAGCTGTATATGAGGAAAGTCCGGGCTCCACAGAGCAATAATGCTGGATAACGTCCAGTAAGGGAAACCTTAAGGAAAGTGCAACAGAAAATAACCGCCAAATTTTGGTAAGGGTGAAAAGGTGAGGTAAGAGCTCACCGCAAATATGGTGACATATTTGGTCAATGTAAACCCCATTTGGAGCAACACCTAAATATAAGAAGGCTAAGGCTGCTCGCCATCTTCTTAAACTGGTGGCTTGAGACATATAGTAATATATGTTCTAGATAAATGACTGTTCAAGACAGAACCCGGCTTATAGATTTACTTATATATATTTATAAAAAATAGCAAAAAGTGATTGCTATTTTTTTTATTGTGTAATATAATTGCAACATAATTGTAATAAAACCGAAACAGAAAGGGAAGATTCTAATGTTTGGATTTGGACAAGATATTGGTATAGACTTAGGTACGGCTACCGTAATTGCATATGTAAAAGGTAAAGGAATAGTTTTAAGAGAACCATCAGTTGTAGCTGTAAATAATATTACAAACGAAGTGTTAGCAGTAGGAGCAGAGGCAAGAAGAATGCTAGGAAGAACTCCTGGAAATATTGTTGCTACAAGACCATTAAAAGATGGTGTTATATCTAATTATACTGTTACTGAAAAAATGTTAAAAAGTTTTATGGAAAAAATATGTGGAAAATTTGTATTTGCTCCAAGAATTATGATATGTATACCTTCTCAAGTTACTGAAGTAGAAAAAAAAGCTGTTATTGATGCTGCTTCTCAAGCTGGAGCAAGAAGAGTATATTTAATAGAAGAGCCGATTGCAGCAGCGATTGGAGCAGGAATTGATATATCAAAAGCATGTGGTAATATGGTTGTTGACATTGGCGGAGGTACCACAGATATAGCTGTAATTTCACTAGGTGGATCTGTTGTAAGTACTTCAATAAAAGTGGCTGGAGATAAATTTGACGAAGCTATTGTTAAATATATAAAAAGAAAGCATAATGTATTAATTGGTGAAAGAACAGCGGAAGATTTAAAAGTTAATATTGGGTGTGTATATCCTAAAATTCAAGATACGGAAATGAATGTGCGTGGAAGAGATTTAGGAACGGGACTTCCTAAAACATTAACAATAAAATCTAGTGAAATGATGGAGGCTCTTGCAGAACCTGCTTTTGCCATAATTGATGCAGTTCATAGTACATTAGAAAGGACTCCACCAGAACTTGCTGCTGATATTAGCGATAAAGGTATATATATGACGGGTGGAGGTTGCTTAGTAGATGGACTAGACAAACTTTTACAAGAAAAAACAGGAATTAATGTTATGATAGCAGAAGATGCAGTTAGTTGCGTTGCTTTGGGAACGGGAAAGGCGTTAGATAATTTAGATACATTAGATGGCAGAAAAAAATAAAATAAGTGTGGGCGAAGATTGCTTCGCCCATTATATAGTTTAGGAGGAAAAATGAAAAAAATAGCGTTTTATACATTAGGATGCAAAGTGAATCAGTATGAAACAAATGCAATGAGTGAACAATTTATAAAAAATGATTATGAAATTGTAAAATTTGAAGAATTTGCAGATATATATGTTATAAATACATGTACTGTAACAAATATGGCGGACAGAAAATCTAGACAAATAATGGGAAGAGTAAAATCCATTAATTCTCAAGCAATAATAGTAATAACTGGTTGCTATGCCCAAATTGCAAAAGATGAATTATTAAAAAATAAGGATATTAATATAGTTATAGGAAATACAGAAAAAAGTGATATTGTAAAAATTGTTGAAAAATATTTAGAAAAAAAATCAGAACAATTTTTACAGGTTGCAGATATTAATAAACAACAAGAATATATTGAATTTGGAACTACAACATATACTGAAAAAACGAGAGCAGTAATTAAAATTCAAGATGGATGTAATAATTTTTGCAGTTATTGTCTTATTCCTTATGCTAGGGGAAGAATAAGAAGTAGAAATTCTAAAAACATAATTAATGAAATAAATCAAATTGTAAATACAGGTATTAAAGAAGTTGTGTTGACAGGTATACATATTGCTTCATATGGATTAGATTTAAATAATGGATATTATTTAATAGATTTACTTGAAGATTTAAATAAAATAGAAAAATTAAAGCGTATAAGACTTGGGTCTTTAGAGCCTAAAATTATTACTCAAGAATTTGTTGATAGATTAAAAAAACTAGATAAAATTTGTGATCATTTTCATTTATCTCTTCAAAGTGGATGTAATGAAACTTTAAAAAGAATGAATAGAAAATATACTTGTGAGGAATTTAAAAATAGTTCAAATATTTTGAAAAAAGCTTTTCCTAATGTGGCTTTAACAACAGATATAATAGTTGGATTTCCAGGTGAAACTAAGGAAGAATTTGAAACAACATATAACTTTTTAAAAGAAATAAATTTTGCCAAAATGCATATTTTTAAATATTCTAAGAGAATTGGTACTAGAGCTTGTTCGATGAGTAATCAAGTGGATGGTAATGTAAAAGAAGAAAGAAGTCAAAAACTGATAGAACTTTCTAATGAAAATGAAAATAAATTCATACTAAAGTATATAGGAAAGAAAATTGAAGTATTATTTGAGCAAAAAACACGGTGAATTTATTCAAGGGCATACATCTAATTATATGATTGTTAAAACAAAGGACAAAATAACTGAAAATGATTTATGTAATATAAAAATAACAACTATTAAAGATGGGGAATTAATTGGAAATGTAACACAAACGTAACAAAACTGTAATTAAAATATAACACAAAAGACACAGCAAAAAGCTTGATTATTAAAGGTTTTTGCTGTATAAATATAATATATGAAGGACATGTGAATAACACAGAAGACAAAAAAGTGTGGTCCGCACATAGAGGAGGATAATAAAATGGAAGAAAATTCATACAATGGAGTAACAGAAAACACATCAACAGAAGAAACAGTTAAAGACATAACAAAAGTGTTAAAAAAGATAAGTGTTGGTGCACTTGAGTCAGATGATATTACATTACCTGGATTAGATGCAACAACAAGTGGAAAATCAAGTGGTGTTTATTACAAAACAAATGAAATAAGTAATAGTAATGAAACTAGCACTGAAAGTTCAAAATTTAAAGTTTGTACATCTACAGCAATTGCTAAACCAACAATATGGTCTAAAATTAAAAGTGTACTTTTAACAGAAATAAAAGTTGAATTAACACCATATCAGCAAAAAATAGAAAATGAAATAAATGAGTTTTTACACAAAGAAATTACTTGGAAAAGCGTTAAAGCTTTTTGGACTCAAGAAGTGAAAATTACATTTTAATATAAAAATAAAAAAGAACACTTGAAAAGTGTTCTTTTTTGTTATAAAATACTTTTCAGTGATAATAATAAAAATAACAGTGGATACCAAAAAGGTATCAGAAAGAAGGTTTTAAAATGGCAGTTAGAGTTGGAATTAATGGTTTTGGTCGTATAGGCCGTCTAGCATTTAGACAAATGTTTGGAGCAGAAGGATATGAAATTGTTGCAATTAATGATTTAACAAGTCCAGAAATGCTTGCACATTTATTAAAATATGATTCAGCACAAAAAAAATATGAAAAAGCAGATACAGTTGTAGCTGGAGAAGATTCAATAACAGTTGAAGGAAAAACAATAAAAATATATGCAGAAAAAGATGCTGCAAATTTACCATGGGGAGAAATTGGAGTTGATGTTGTTTTAGAATGTACAGGTTTCTATACATCTAAAGAAAAAGCTGAAGCTCATATTAAAGCAGGAGCAAAAAAAGTTGTTATATCTGCACCAGCAGGTAAAGATTTACCAACAATAGTGTATGGTGTAAATGAAAATACATTAACAAAAGATGATACAGTTATATCAGCTGCATCTTGTACAACAAACTGCTTAGCACCAATGGCTAAAGCATTAAATGATTTTGCACCAATTCAAAGTGGAATAATGACAACAGTTCATGCTTATACAGGAGATCAAATGGTACTTGATGGACCACATAGAAAAGGTGATTTAAGAAGAGCTAGAGCAGCAGCTGTAAATATTGTTCCTAATTCTACAGGAGCAGCTAAAGCAATTGGATTAGTTATTCCAGAATTAAATGGAAAATTAATAGGATCAGCCCAAAGGGTTCCAGTTCCAACAGGTTCTACAACAATATTAGTAGCAGTTGTAAAAGGTGAAGATATTACACCTGAAAAAATAAATGAAGCAATGAAAGCACAAAGCAGTAATTCATTTGGATATACAGAAGAATTACTTGTATCTTCAGATGTAATTGGAATGACATATGGTTCATTATTTGATAGTACACAAACAATGGTTACAAAAATAGAAGAAGGATTATATCAAGTTCAAGTAGTTGCATGGTATGATAATGAAAATTCTTATACAAGTCAAATGGTAAGAACAATAAAATATTTTGCAGAATTAAATTAATTTAAAATAATTATAGGGGCAGTCACCTCTTGCACATTAATATGCAGAAGATTGTGAGAGCCCCTATAATAACGTTAAGGAGAAAAAATATATGAATAAAAAAACTTTAAAAGACATTGATGTAAATGGAAAAAAAGTATTAGTTAGATGTGATTTCAATGTTCCAATTGATGCAGAAACAGGAAATATTACAGATAATAGAAGAATTAGAGCAGCACTTCCAACAATTCAATACCTATTAGATAATAAAGCCAAAGTAATACTATGTTCACATTTAGGAAGACCAAAAGGAGAATTTAATTTAAAATATTCTTTAAAACCAGTGGCTGAAGAATTATCAAGATTGTTAGGATTACAAGTAAAACTTGCAGAAGATGTTATAGGTAATTCTGCAAAAGAATTAACTTCTAATATAAAAGAAGGAGAAGTTGTATTATTAGAAAATGTAAGATTCCATAGTGAAGAAGAAAAAAATTATTCAGAATTTTCTAAAGCATTAGCAAATATGGCTGAAATATATGTAAATGATGCTTTCGGTACAGCACATAGAGCTCACAGCTCTACAACAGGTGTTGCATCTTATTTACCAGCTGTTTCTGGATTCTTAATTGAAAAAGAACTAGAATTTTTAGGTGGTGCTTTAGAAAATCCTGCACACCCATTTGTAGCAATACTTGGTGGAGCAAAAGTATCTGATAAAATTGGAGTAATAGAAAATTTATTAGATAAAGTTGACACATTAATAATTGGTGGAGGAATGGCATATACATTTTATAAAGCACAGGGACATAACATTGGAACATCTATATGTGAAGATGATAAATTAGATTTGGCAAAGGAAATTTTAAGTAAAGCTGAATTGAAGGGAGTTAAGTTATTACTTCCATTAGATAATCATGTTTCATCAGAGTATTCAAATAATGGAGAAGAAAGAATTGTTCCTTCAACAGAAATTCCAGATGGATTTATGGGATTAGATATTGGACCAAAAACAATAGAATGTTTTGAAGATGCTGTTAAAGATGCAAAAACAGTTGTATGGAATGGCCCTCTTGGAGTTTGTGAATTTGACAAATTTTCAACAGGAACAAAAGCTGTAGCTACAATGCTTTCTAAAATAGATGCTGTTACAATAATAGGTGGAGGAGATTCTGCTGCAGCAATAGAAAAATTGGGATTGGCAGATAAAATGACACATATTTCAACAGGAGGAGGAGCTTCTTTAGAATTCCTAGAAGGAAAGGTACTTCCAGGAATAGATGCTTTACAAAATAAATAATAAAGGGAGATTATAATATGAGAAAAAAAGTTATAGCTGGAAATTGGAAAATGAATAAATTACCAAATGAAGCAATGGAATTTATTACAGAATTGGAACCATTAGTAAAAAACACAGAAAATGAAGTTGTTGTTTGTGTACCATATACTGATTTATTCTATGCACTAAATATGGCTCAAGATACAAATATAAAAATTGGAGCACAAAATATGAATGCAGAAGAAAAAGGGGCATATACAGGAGAAGTTTCTGGAGAAATGTTAAAGGCTATTGGTGTTGAATATGTTATATTAGGACATTCTGAAAGAAGAGCATATTATTCAGAAACAGATGAATCTGTAAATAAAAAATTAAAAAAAGCTTTAAGTTTAAGTTTAAAACCAATTGTTTGTGTTGGTGAAAGCTTAGAACAAAGAGAATCTGGAAGTGCAAAAGAAATTGTAACTACTCAAACAAGACTTGCTTTAGATGGTTTAAGCAATGATGATGTAAAATCTACAATTATTGCATATGAACCAATTTGGGCAATTGGAACAGGAAAAACAGCAACAAAAGAAGATGCAAATGAAACAATAAAATGGATTAGAGAAGAAATTTTAAAATTATATGGAAATGATGTAGCAGATAGTGTTATAATTCAATATGGTGGAAGTGTAAAATCTTCAAATGCTAATGAATTATTTACAATGTCAGATATAGATGGAGGCTTAGTAGGTGGTGCAAGCCTAAAAGCAGACGAATTTTCTAAAATTGTAAATTATAAATAAACTACTTAAAATAAAAATGAGGAGACTATAAATATGGATAAAAACTTAACAATGCTTATGATATTAGACGGATATGGAATAAATGCAAACAAAGAAGCAAATGCTGTAAAACTTGCAAAGACTCCAAATTTAGATAAGCTAAAGAAACAAAACCCAACAACAATTATAAAAACAAGCGGATTAGATGTGGGATTACCAGATGGACAAATGGGAAATTCAGAAGTAGGTCATACAAATATAGGAGCTGGAAGAATTGTATATCAAGAGTTAACTAAAATTACAAAATCAATTGAAGATGGTGATTTTTTTAGTATTCCTGAATTAACAAAAGCAATTGAAAATTGCAAAAAAAATAATTCTAAGTTACATATAATGGGATTATTATCAGATGGAGGTGTGCACAGCCACATTCGCCATTTATATGGATTGTTAGAACTTGCAAAAAGAAAAGATTTTGAAGAAGTATATGTACATTGCTTTTTAGATGGAAGAGATACAGCACCTGCATCAGGAGAAAGTTATATAACAGAACTTGAGAAAAAAATGTCTGAAAAAGGTGTTGGAAAAATTGCATCAATATGTGGAAGATATTATGCAATGGATAGAGATAATAGATGGGACAGGGTTGAAAAGGCATATAATGCATTAGTTAAAGGAGAAGGAATTAAAGCAAATTCTGCAATAAGTGCAATAGAAGAATCATATCAAAAAGAGATCTTTGATGAATTTGTTGAACCAATAATTATTTGTAATAATGAAGAACCTTTAGCAACAATTAGTGAAAATGATTCTGTAATATTCTTTAATTTTAGAAAAGATAGAGCAAGAGAGATTACTAGAAGTTTAGTAGATAAAGAATTTAAAGGATTTAAAAGAGAATATTTTCCATTATATTATGTGTGTTTTACTACATATGATGCAACAATAGAAAATGTACATATTGCATTTAAAGAAGAAGAATTAAAAAATACATATGGAGAAGTTATTGCTAACAATGGACTAAAACAATTAAGAATTGCTGAAACAGAAAAATATGCGCATGTTACTTTCTTTTTTAATGGTGGTGAAGAAAAACAATATAATGGTGAAGATAGAATTTTAATACCATCTCCAAAAGTTGCAACATATGATTTACAACCTGAAATGAGTGCGTATGAAGTTACTGATAAGGTTGTAGAAGCAATAAATTCTAAAAAATATGATACAATTATATTAAATTATGCTAATCCAGATATGGTAGGACATACAGGAGTTCTTGAAGCAGCAGTTAAGGCTTTAGAAGCTATTGATGAATGTGTTGGAAGAGTTGTTGAAGCTATAGAAAATGTTAATGGTGTTTTATTAATAACAGCAGATCATGGAAACTCAGAGCAAATGATTGATTACAAAACTGGCGAACCACATACTGCACATACAACAAACCCTGTACCACTTATATTAGTTGGAAAAGATGTTAAGTTAAAAGAAGGTAGATTAGCAGATTTAGCTCCAACTATGTTAGAACTATTAGGAATAGAAAAGCCAAAAGAAATGGAAGGAAATAGTTTAATAGAAAAATAAGATATTAATTTTATAAATATATATAGCAATATTCGTAATATTAGAACAATAACTAATAATACAAAAATGCTTAGCAAAATTGGAAAGGAGAATAAAAAAATGATTTATTCAAAAGAAGTAGAAGAAATGTGTCCAATAGCAAAAGGTGTTAATCATGGACCAGCCCCAATACCAGAAGAAGGTAAATGGGTAAAAGCAAAAGAAATAACAGATATTTCTGGATTTACACATGGGATAGGATGGTGTGCACCACAACAAGGAGCTTGTAAATTAACATTAAATGTAAAAGATGGAGTTATTCAAGAAGCATTAGTAGAAACATTAGGATGTAGTGGTATGACTCATTCAGCAGCTATGGCAGGAGAAATATTGGTTGGAAAAACAATATTAGAAGCACTAAATACAGATTTAGTTTGCGATGCTATTAACACTGCAATGAGAGAATTATTCTTGCAAATAGTATATGGAAGAACACAATCAGCTTTTTCTGAAAATGGATTACCGATAGGAGCTGGATTAGAAGATTTAGGAAAAGGAACAAGAAGTCAAGTAGGTACAATTTATAGTACAGCAGCTAAAGGACCTAGATATTTAGAATTAGCAGAAGGATATATTACAGAAATTGGATTAGATAAAGATAATCAAATTATAGGATATAAATATGTAAACTTAGGTAAAATGATGGAAAACATAAAAAAAGGATTAGAACCTTTAGAAGCAATAGAAAAAGCAAGTGGACAATATGGAAGATTTGATGAAGCAGTTAAAAAAGTTGATCCAAGAAAAGAATAATGTTAAATAAATAGGAGGAAAATAAAATGGCACTATTTGAAAGTTATGAAAGAAGAATTGATCAAATAAAACCAGTAATGGAAAAATACGGAATAAAAGATTTTGATGATGCATTAGCAATATGTAAAGATAAAGGATTTAATCCTTATGATATAGTAAAAGGAATTCAACCAATTTGTTTTGAAAATGCTTGTTGGGCATATACATTAGGTGCTGCAATAGCAATAAAAAAAGGGTGTATAAAAGCAGCTGATGCTGCAAAAGCAATAGGTGAAGGATTACAAGCTTTTTGTATACCAGGATCAGTTGCAGATGATAGAAAAGTTGGGTTAGGACATGGAAATTTAGCATCAATGTTATTAAGTGAAGAAACAAAATGCTTTGCATTTTTAGCAGGACATGAATCTTTTGCAGCAGCAGAAGGAGCAATAGGAATTGCAAAATCTGCAAACAAAGTAAGAAAAGAACCATTAAGAGTTATTTTAAATGGTTTAGGAAAAGATGCAGCACAAGTAATATCAAGAATAAATGGATTTACATATGTTAAAACCGACTTTGACTTCTTTACTGGAAAAGTAAATGTAGTAGAAGAAATTGCATATTCAGATGGAGAAAGAAGCAAAGTTAAATGTTATGGTGCAAATGATGTTAGAGAAGGTGTTGCAATAATGTGGTTAGAAGATGTTGATGTATCTATTACAGGAAACTCAACAAATCCAACTAGATTCCAACATCCAGTTGCTGGTACATACAAAAAAGAAAGAATAGAAAATGGTAGAAAATACTTCTCTGTAGCAACAGGTGGTGGTACAGGAAGAACACTTCATCCAGATAATATGGCAGCAGGACCAGCATCTTATGGAATGACAGATACAATGGGAAGAATGCATTCAGATGCACAATTTGCAGGAAGCTCATCAGTTCCAGCTCATGTTGAAATGATGGGATTAATAGGAATGGGAAACAACCCAATGGTTGGTGCTACAGTTGCAGTTGCAGTTGCATGTGAAGAAGGAATGAAATAAAAATATAAACAAATGCAGGATAATTTTGAATTTATCCTGTATACATTGGGGTGTCGCCAAGTGGTAAGGCATCGGACTCTGACTCCGACATTCCGTAGGTTCGAATCCTACCACCCCAGCCAATAACGAATCTGTTCGAACTAGAACAGAGATATAAATATCATTCTGAAAAAGGATGATATTTTTTTGTTTCTTAAAAATGTCATCCAAGAAGGGATGGTGCTAAAGATGAAGATAATTAAGCAAAAATTGCAATTTGAGGAAGGTCTAAAACAAAGGCTAGAATTTATATGTGAGTTTTCTAAAGTAAAGCCTATTTTTATCAATGGTAGTATTAGAAAAATAGAAAAGACAAATCTTGCATATATAGAGCCACATAGAGTAATAGTTAAAAATATTACACTTCTAGTTTTTAATTATTCAAACGATGTGTACATATCAAATCTTGCAAAAAAGATTAAGATATCTGAACTCGAAGAATATTTAAAAAGTATATAGTTTGTAAATATTTGACATTTCTAAAAATTGTGATATAATACCAACCGTAAACAAGTTATGTTTATTGGGAGATATTAATATGATTTTGAAATATTTGAAAAAATGGTGTTTTAAAATAAATATATTCAGGAGATGTCAAATGTACTAATATGTACTTTTGATGTCTCTTTTTTGTTAGGAGGGTTATAAATTGAACGAAGAAAAGAAAAAATGTGGGTTGTATATGAGAGTTAGTACAGAAGACCAAGCTCATGAGGGCTTTAGTCTTCCAGAACAAAAAGAAAGATTAGAAGCTTTTTGTAAATTCAAAGGATATGAAATTATAGACTATTACCAAGATGCAGGAATAAGTGCTAAAACTGGTAATTATAGACCAGAATTTGAAAGATTAAAAGATGATATTAGAGCTAAAAAAATAAATACAATAATAGCTTTAAAACTAGATAGAATAACAAGAAGTATTTATGATTGGGAAAATCTAATAACTTTTTTAGATGAAAATGAAGCATATTTAGATTGTGCAAATGATGAAGTAAATACTACAACTGCAAATGGAAAAATGATTTCAAGACTTTTAATGAGTGTAAGCCAAAATGAAATAGAAAGAACAAGTGAAAGAACAAAAGTAGGCATGGCAGGAGCAATAAAACAAGGACATATACCACATAAAGCACCATTAGGGTATAAAAGAGAAAATAAAAAATTAGTAATAGACTATGCTACAAAAGATATTGTAATTAGAATATTTAATCTATATTGTGATGGTTATTCCTATAAGAAAATAAGCAATATATTTAATCAAGAAAAAGTACTAGATAGAGATAATTGGAGAGATACTACAATACTTACTATTCTAGAAAATGAAATATATAAGGGAGATTTTGTTCACGGAAAAAGAACAAAGCATCCTACATATTATGAAGATGTTGCACCAGCAATTATATCAAAAGAAATGTGGGAAGAATGCCAAGTACAGAAAAAGAAAAATTCTAAAAGTTATAAAAGGACATTGACATATTTATATCTACAAAAACTTAAATGTCCAAAATGTAATCGTATTTTAGGAGGAAAGGCAACTACAAAGAAAAATGGAAATACATACTTCTATTACTATTGTAATGATTGCAAAATTGAATTTAAAGAAAAAGTTATAAATGATTATTTCAGCCAGTTTATTGAAGAATTAGTACAATATGATTCTGTTGTAAATCAGTTTTTCTTGCCTATGATAAAGCAAAAATTTGATGAGCCAAAAGAACAATTAGAAAAAGAAATAATAAATCAGAATAATAAACTAGAAAGAATAAAGAAAGCATATATAAATGGAGCATTTGATATAAAAGAATATAATGAGGAAAAAAATATCGTAGAAAAAGCTATCAAGGAATTGGAAAGTAAATTAAATGATACAGACTGTGCAGAAGAATTAAAATTTACACCAAAAGATATTTTATTAAAAAGAGATATTGATTTTATAAATAAGCTTAAACTTAATAAAGAATATGAAGAAAGAACTAAAACTTGGAAAGATTACACAAGACAAGAACAAACAGAATTAATAATGAGATATATAGATAGTATAGAACTTGCTTTAGTTGGTAAAGAAATAGTAGTTAAACAAATAAATTTTAGAGATTCAATTTGTAAACCTTGCCAAGAATTATATGATAATGGATATATTGATACAATTAAGCCAATGTTATTAGGTAATGTATTGGGAAGTGTTAGGTTTAGTAACTATTTGCCAGAGGATGAAGTTTCCAAAATTATAATGAGATTAAGACAATATTATGATGTCCACTTTGCAGAAGCAACTTACTATGTTGATAGACAAATGTTTTATTTCAATTTTAAGGAGGACAATAGTGCTATTGTTAGAGTTTTCCCTTTACAAGATTATTATAAACTTGATCCAGAAGGAAAAATGCCAACATATGAATTTGGAATAATATATATAAATGAAGAAGATAAATTCCAAATGCAAGATATAAATTCAGCATTTGATTTTATACCAGATGAGTCAAATGATGATGTTATTTATACAAAAGATGGTGCACCTATATCTATCGGAGTAAAGCCAGTAAAATTCGATGAAGAAAATAAAGACAAGTGCTCCGAAGAATAGCATGGGCTAAATTAGCATTTTTAGAAATGCTTGCGAAGCAGGAATTTGGCTTTGCCAGAATTCCTAACCCCCTAGTAGTTTTGACAACAATCAAAACTACGGGGGCTCTACGAGGTATCGAATTAGCTTACTTTTTCATAAAAAACGAATGATTTTTTTTCAAAAATCATAGTGTAAAAATTCATATTACAAGTCGTTTTTATGAAAAAATATCTAAATAAAATTTGCAAAAAGCATGGCAAATTTTATTTATCTATTCGCTAATTCTTAGTAAATTCAATGAAGATTTTTGTGAAGAAAGGAGAGCAAATGAACGAAGAATTGGCATATTCTATTCACTTGGGTAGTGATAAAAATAAAACAGTAAAGGCAAAAGAAATTGCAAAAAATAATTCATTAGAAACAACATCATTTTCAAATAATGGAATACAAAATAAGGCAGGATTATCTAAAGTTAATAAGCATAATTTAAGAGATTATAACAATAGAAGAGATTTAATTAGAGTAGTTTATGGAACAAATAATTTATATAATGACGTGCAAAAATTATATTTTCAAGAGTTTGAACAATCGAGATTAGAATATAACAAAAAACAAACTCGTGAAGATAGAAAGATAAAAAATTATTTTAATCATATATCAGATAGTAAACTTTGGGATTTAGCTTGTGAATTTATAATTGAACTTGGAGATATGGACTTTTGGAATGATAAAAATATGAGTTATAGAATGAAAATGGTAGATGTATATAAAGAACAAGTAAATGACTTAATGAATGTTGTACCACAGTTTAAAGTAGCAAATGCAGTAATACACTTTGACGAAACATCTCCACATATGCATTTAATAGGACTTCCAATAAGTGATAATAATAAACGAGGAATGAAAAAGCAAGTAGCAAAATCTAAAATATTTACAAAAGAATCACTTACTAAAATACAAGATGAAATGAGAAATAAATGCATAAAATCATATAATAAGCATTATGAAAAAACAGCAGAACTTAAGAAAAAACAAAAAGGCAGAAATCAAGATATTAGTGTTAAGGATATGAGTGGCTATAAAGATTTTAAGAAACAATTAGAAAAAAATGAACAAAGACTTGCTAAAGCGAATACACAAACTGAAAACTTAGATAACGCAAGTAAAGATATAACTAAAATATTAGACAACCTAAAACCTACTCTAATGAACAAAAATAATATGGTTATTTCAACCGAGGATGTTCAGAGAATAAAAAACTTTACTAAAGATGTAAAAGATACCAATAAAACGGTTAGAAGCGTAAATGACTTAGAATTAGCTATTAAAGACTTTGAACATTCTGCATATGAAGTAGAAAAAGAAAATCGTTCACTTAAATATCAAATAGAACAAAAAAATGAAGAAATTGGCAAACTTAAAGATACTATTAGTGATAAAGATGAAATAATAGAGGATCTACATGCTGAAAAAGAAGAATTAAAAGGACAACTTAGTAAATTTAAAGAATTTTGGAGAAGTTTATTAACACATTTTCAAGAAATGATAGGATTTCATAAAGATAGACAATATAAATATGTTAGTGATGACTTATATAAAAACGGAATATTTGATGACAATGATAATGAAATTGCAAATAATCTTGATAGAAAGGTAAAAACACTAGAAGAAATTGAGAAAGATAAAGAGAAAAATAAAAAGAAAAAACAAGAAAGATATTAATGGAGGTAATAAAAAATGGAACAAGATAAAGTAAAATTTATGATAGATATGATAAATAATATGGATATAAAAGATAAATTAAGATTAGCAATTAGAGTAAATGAAACAGTTTATACAAGTATTGATTATGATAAAAAAGAAATTTTTCAAAAGTTCGAAAATAGGCTTAAAAAAATAGATAATGAATACGGAAAAAACTTACATATAAATCAATATATATTAATGATTACAGCAAAAATCACTGAACTTACAAAAGAAGAACAAAATCAAATTGCATTATATTTATACAATATAGTGTGTTAAGAATGTAAAAAATGTGAACAAAGAACTTATCCAAATGACTTTTTTGAACAGTTTTATGCAAATTAATAATTTAAAATCCACGTTGTGAAGTGACGTGGATTTGTTTGATTCTATGACGAGTATTTTACCATAGGCTGAAAAGCAGAACCATTAGAATATACCATGTTACCGAAAGGCTGATAGCCTTCGACTATTTTTTCCTGCACCTTGTCAGTAAGACCAAGGGGAGTACTAGCATGAACAATTATGTAATTAGTGATTTTCATTAAACAATTCCTCCTTGAGTGGTGTTGCTTCACCCAACACCTTGATAAATATATTATAACATATTTAGAACACAATTTCAAATTTATGTAAATCTTAAAACATTATAATTAATCGTAAGTTTTTATATTTTGGAGGTGGTCAAAATGGGAATATAAGAAAATAAATATATAAATCAAAGTATTGAAAGATTGGATATACCAGTATCAGAGTTAGATATATTAAAAGAGAATAATATAATAACATTGGGAAATTTAATCAATTACACAAAAACAGATTTAAAAAATATTAATTTAAAATCAGATAATATAAATAAAATCCAGATAGAATTACAATTATTAGGGTTAAATTTTAAAGGGGATTTATAGTAATAACAGCAAAAAAATATACAGTAAAAAAACAAACAAATTTATTGTAGAAAAAAATTATATATGGTAAAATAATTATGTAGGATTATGCAAAAAGTTATAATAAAATTGACAATAAAAAGAGAGTTAAGTTATAATTAATATAAGTAGCAATATAAAATTAAATTGGAGGTTTAAAAATGGAATATATGGGTAAATCTTTGGGAAAATGGAAAAAAATGAAAGATTCTGGATCATATTCATGGCCTAAATGGATTCACGTAGATACAGGAACAGAATATGATCCAGAAGGATATGATATGGAAGGATATGATAGTGAAGGATATGATAGGGCTGGATATGGTAGGACTGGATACGATAGGGCAGGATATGATAAGGCAGGATATGATAAAAAAGGATATAATAGAGAAGGGTTACATAAAATAACGAAAGAAGAATATGATGAAAAAGGTTATAATAGATATGGATATAATAGAGAAGGATATGATAGACAAGGATATGATAAAGAAGGTTATGGCAAGAGTGGATATGATAGGGCTGGATATGATAGGGAAGGATATTATAGAGATGGATTTAACAGAGAGGGATTACATAAAATAACAAAAGAAGAATATGATGAAAATGGTTATAATAGGGCTGGGTATGATAGAGAAGGATATAATAGAGAAGGATATAATAGAGAAGGATATAATAGAGAAGGTAAAAAATTTATAGATATACAAAATAAAGAAGATGTAAATGCACTATTAGGAACAAGAATAGAGGATTTAAATTTGTCAGCTAGAACTTTGAATGGTCTATTAAGAGCTAATATACATACTTTACAAGATTTATTACATATGAATAAACAAAAATTGCTTAAATCTAAAAATTTAGGTAAGGTCAGTGTAAATGAAATTATTTCAAAATTAGAATATTACGGATGGCGAGTTAATGAAGATGGAGAATTAGAATTAAAAGAGATTGAAGAAACAATAGAAACAGAGAATTTACAAGATGAACATGATGAAACAAAAACAAAGGATTTATCAAGTGAACAAACAATAGCTGGAGATAAGACACAAGAAGAATTAGAAAATATGTCAGAGGAAGAATTACAACAAATAATTGCCAATAATGACCAAACAATTGAAGAAAATAGTACAGCTATAAAGAAAGCATTAGTACAGAGAATACTTGCTCAACAAAAAACTATATCTGAACAACAATCAGAAATAAGTAAATTAAGTAGTCAAAAGAAAGAACTATAAGCTAATAACATACAAATAAAATATTTTTACTAGAATTACAAAAATAAATTATTCAGTAAAGGAGGCAAAGAATTGGGAGATAAAAAATCTAAGTCTTTAGATGAATATACTGATGAATTTAAAAAATCAGGAGAAAAGAATTTTTATGAATTCCTTGAAAGAAAAAGACAAGAAGCATTAGAAGCAGGAGAACAAGAATTAGCTGAATATATTGAAACAATATACAATGAAGCATATGAAGAAGAACAAGGATATTATGAGTATTTAGCAGAGGAACGTGAAAGAGAAGAGGAAGAAAAAAGAAAAAGACAAGAAGAAATTGAAGCAGAATATATTGATGAAGCTGAATGGTATGAGGCATATCTTAATAGGTGGATAGAAGGATACAAAAAGGAATTAGAAGTAGACGGAGAAGATAAATACGAAGAGTATTTAAAGGAAATAGAAGAGGAAAAGGAATATATAGAAGGCCATAAAGAAGCATTAGAAGATGAATCCTTAGACGAAGATGATAGATATTACCATGAGGACAGAATAAGAGAATGTGAAAGATATATAGAAAAATATACTCGAGAAATAAAAGAAATTGAATTTAAAAGAGAGATAGTACAGTTTGTAACTTCATTAAAAAGTATGACTCCAGAGGAAATAGAAGAAGAATATGTTTCTTTATTAGAAGAAAGAGATTCATATACATTTATGACAGATGATGGAATAGAACTTCCTAGAGATAAATCAGCTATGAATCGTGATAAAATAGGATTAATTGAGGCATATGCAATAGAATTCCCTGAAATACAGAAACTAATACAAGTACAAAAAGAAAAATATGAAAGAATGGCTGAAAAGAGAAAACAGACAGAAAAAGAACTGCAAGAATCTATGGAATATGAAGAAGCACTTAGAACTGCACCAATTAGTGAAACAGTACTTGATAAAATGCTACATAAAACGAAAACATCTGAAGAATTAGATAATATGTCAGAAGATGAATTACAACAACTAATTGCCAATAATGACCAGACAATTGAAGAAAATAATGTAGCTATAAAGAAAGCATTAATAGAAAGAATTATTGCTCAACAAGAAACTATATCTGAACAACAATCAGAAATGAATAGATTAAACATACAAAAGAAGGAGTTATAAATGAATAATAACGGATTAATAGAATATAAAGAAAGTTTTATAACAAAAATAAGAAATTTTTTTAAAAGATTATTTGGTAAAAAAGATAATCAATATAATAGCATACAAGAGAAAACTAATGTAAATATTAGTGAATCTATTAATGAGGAAAAGAAAGATAGTTTTATAACTGAATTAAGTGTTGATGATAAGAAAATAAACAATATAATAGAAAAAAAGAATTTCTTAAAAGAAATAGAAGGTAATGAAGAAAAGCTAAATATGCTATCAATAGATAGATTACAAAAATTAGAAAAGTATTATGATAGTATTATTGCTGAAAATGATAAAAAAATAAAAAAACTAAAATCTAGTGCATAATGCTTAATAAATCAAAAACTCTAGACTTATTCTAGAGTTTTCTTAAAAGGAGTAAAAATATGGATTTTAAAGAGCTGGAACAAGAAATAAAAGGCATCAAGCAAAGAAATAAAAGAGTTGAATTAGATAAAAAATGGGAAACAAGTGGAACAAGAAAAATTTGTATATGTATATTAACTTATATTGTAGTTGTTATATATTCATACATAGTAAAAAATTATGATAATATTTTTTTAAGTTCATTAGTTCCTGTAATACGGATTTACATTATCTACTTTATCATTAAAATACATAAGGAAAATTTGGGAAAAAAATATTAATAAATAGTATTGTAAAATTATATTATTTATGTTAAATTATATTTGAATAAAATAGATTGATATTTATATAAATAATAATAAGCTCCAAAAGTTGTAGATAACTTAAACAACGGAGCCAAGAAATAGAAACTCATCGAAGATGAGTTTCTATTTTTGTGAATTAAAAAAATGTGCTTTTTATTATGCAAATGTTGAGATTTACATAAAAATATTATATAATATATTTGTAATTAAAAGGAGAAAAATATGATTGATGAAATTGATGAAAAAATAATAAAATTTTTACAAGAAGGATTAAATCAGACTGAAATTGCTAAAAAACTGGATAGGACACAGGGAGCAATAAATTACAGAATTAAAAAAATGAGTGAAAAAGGCATAGAAATCCCACAAAATAAAATTATAGATGAACAAATATTAGAATATTTAAAAGAAGGATTAACTAGAAAAGAAATTGCAAAAAAATTTGGAAAAACTGATGGAGCGATAAATAAAAGAATAATAAAAATGAAAAAAAGTGGCATGGAAATTCCCATAGTAAAAAAAGAAATTGTTTTTGATGAAAAGAATAAAAAGATATTAGAATATCTAGAAGAAAAATTAACTCAAAAAGAGATTGCAAAAATATTGGGTGTAAATGAAAAAACAATAAGGTACAGAATAATAAAAATGAGAGAACAAGGAATAGAAATACCACAAAACAAAGTTGCAGATGAACAAATACTTGAATACTTAAAAGAAGGATTAAGCCAAAGAGAGATTGCAAATAAAACTGATTTAGCTATTGTAACAATAAAATTTAGAGTAAAAAGAATGAGAGAGCAGGGAATAGAAATTCCTAAAAAAAATAAAATTACAAATGATGAAATATTAGAATATTTGAAAGAGGGATTTACTCAAAAAGAAATTGCAGAGATAGTTGGTATAACCGAGTTAGGAATACATCAAAGAATAAAAAGAATGAGAGAAAATGGTATAGAAATTATTAAAGGCAAAAAAGAAAATTGTCTTGCTGAAAAAGACATAAAAACCTTAGAATATTTAGAGAAGGGGTTATCTCAAGCAGAAATAGCAAGAATATTTGGGGTAACTGATGGAGCGATAACACATAGAATAAAAAGAATGCAGGAAAAAGGCATTGAAATATCTCAAAATAAAAAAGAACTAGATGAAATAGATAATAAGATAATAGAGGGATTAAGTGAAGGATTAAGTAAATCAGAAATTGCTAAAAAAATAAATATGTCAAAAGCTGGAATAAATTATAGAACAAAAAAAATGCAAAAAAATGATAAGAAAAAATCTGAGGAATTAGTAAAAGGTATAATGAATTTAATAAAAACAAGGAATGCAACAATGGAACAAATAAAAATAATTGCAAATTATTATGGTGTAGATTTAGAAGAAACATTTAATTTATTAGATGAAAGATAAATAAAATGTTTTATGTATAAAAATAGAGTTATACAGGAGCAAAAATTTGGAAGAAAAATGGAATAGGTTTTAATATTGTAAATTGAACAATGTAATCAATTTTAAGGTAGTGAGTAATAACTTACTATCTTTTTTATTTTAATAATTAAATTATAATATTTTAAAATATTATTAATTTAATGATGTTTGCAATTTGCATAATATTATGGTAATATATTAAAGCAAAAAAATATCAGAAATCCTTTTTTGCAACTGGAGGTTAGGCAGTAATATAAAATAATTATTTTAAAGGAGGTTTTACGAATGAAAAAATTGAAAGATTTATCATTAAAAAAAGTATTAATTATTTCTATTTCTATTGCAGCTATAATTTTTCTTATAGTTACATTAATACTTACAAAAATATTAAATAGTATTGTAGCAGTTTGCATAGGATTTGTTATAGCATTTATAGTAGAATTCATTATTTCAGAATGTATATGTGAGTACAGCATAAGAAGTTTTAAAGAAAAAATAAAAAAGAAATTTGAAAAAAAATTAAAATATGATGGATATACAGAAGTCCATCTTATTACTAATGAATTTATCGACATTGCATTAGAAGAAAACAAGGTAAAATATTATGCTAAACTAATGAAAAATGATCAAATAGTAATAATGGTTTATAAAAATTCAGAAGTAGTATATAAAAATCTTGAATTTTACCAGTTTGAGGAAATCTTTTCAATTTAATGAGTACTTCTAAAAAGTCATATATGACTTTTTAGAAGTACTTTTTTATTTGGAAAGACTATTAATTGAAAGCTATGTTCTTTTTGGTATAATTTCATAAAATAACGGTATAATAAATACAGGTGGTTTTATGGAAAGAATAAAATATATTGAAGCAATGCAAATTTTAGATTCTAGAGGCAATCCAACTGTTAGAGTAGAAGTAACAACAGAAAATGGATATGTGGGAATAGCTGATGTTCCATCAGGAGCTTCAACTGGTAGTTTTGAAGCTGTTGAACTGAGAGATAATGACAAAACAAAATATTTAGGGAAAAGTGTATATAATGCAATTGATAATGTGAATAAGATTATATTTCCTGCACTAAAAGGAGAAGATATATATAATCAGAAAATAATAGATAATAGAATGATAGAATTAGATGGAACATCAAACAAAGCTAAATTAGGGGCAAATGCAATGTTAGGAGTATCTTTAGCAGTAGCAAAAGCTGCAACCAAAAGTTTAAACTTAGAATTATACAAATATTTGGGAGGTATTAATGCAAAAAAACTTCCTGTTCCAATGATGAATATTTTAAATGGAGGTAAACATGCTTCAAATACAGCAAATATTCAAGAATTTATGATAGTTCCAATTGGAGCTAAAGATTTTGCCACTTGTTTAGAAATGGGAACTGTAGTATATCATACATTGAAAAGAGTTTTAAAAGAAAATAATCTAAATATTTCAGTAGGTGATGAAGGCGGTTTTGCACCTGATGTAAAAAATGATGAACAGGCGTTAGATTTTATAATAAAAGCAATTAATGATGCAGGATATATTCCAGGAAAGGATATTGCATTAGCATTAGATGTTGCCAGTTCAGAGATGTATCAAGAAGCTATAAAAATTGGAAAAGAAGGAAAATATTATTTTTGGAAAACAAATGAATTAAAATCCACACAAGAAATGATAAAATATCTAGAAGATTTAATTAGTAAATATCCAATAATTTCAATAGAAGATGGTTTGGCAGAAGAGGACTGGGATGGTTGGATTAAATTAAATAAACAATTAGGAAAAGAAATTCAGTTAGTTGGTGATGATATTTTTGTTACAAATATAGAAAGATTAAAAAAAGGTGTAAGTAAAAATATTGCAAATAGTATATTAATAAAATTAAATCAAATAGGAACATTAACAGAAACTTTAGATACAATTGAATTTGCTAAAAGCAATGGATATAAAACAATAATTTCACATAGATCGGGCGAAACAGAAGATACAACTATAGCAGATTTAGCAGTTGCAGTAAACAGTGGACAAATAAAAACTGGGGCACCATGTAGAACAGAAAGAGTTGCAAAATATAATAGATTGTTAAAAATTGAAAGAGAATTGGATATAAAAAAATTTTTTAGAGGTTGACTTTAATCAACCTCTTTTACATTGAAATAAAAGTAAAAATATGATATATAAAGAGAAGGAGGCAAATAATTATGAATAAAATTTTAGATAAAATAAATTCTCCTAAGGATGTAAAAAAATTAAACATAAAAGAAAAGCAAGAATTATCTCAAGAAATTAGAGAATATATATTAGATATAGTTTCAAAAAATGGTGGACATTTAGCATCTAATTTAGGCGTTGTTGAATTAACAATTGCATTACATTCGATATTTGACGTACCAAATGATAAAATTATTTGGGATGTTGGACATCAAAGTTATGTTCATAAAATTATTACAGGAAGAAAAGAAGAATTAAAAACATTAAGAAAATTTGGAGGTATATCTCGGATTTCCTAAAACTTCAGAATCTAAATATGATAGTTTTGATACGGGACATAGTAGTACTTCTATTTCTGTTGCTTTAGGTATGGCAAGGGCAAATATGCTTAAAGAAAATAAAAACAAAGTAATTGCGGTAATTGGTGATGGTTCACTTACAGGGGGAATGGCACTAGAAGCATTAAATGATGCAGGAAGTAGTAACTCAAATGTTATCGTAGTATTAAATGATAATGAAATGAGCATTTCTAAAAATGTAGGTGGAATTCCAGCTTTATTAACTAAAATAAGAGTAAAAAAAATGTATAAGAAATCAAATAATTCAATTAAGAGATTTCTTAATAAAGTACCATTAATAGGTAAGCCAATTGTAAAGTTAACACATAATTTAAAAAGAAGCATTAAACAAATGATAATCCCCAATATGTATTTTGAGGATATAGGATTTACATATTTAGGACCGGTTGATGGTCATAACATTGAAGAATTAGAAAATATATTAGAAAAAAGCAAACATTTAGAGGGACCAATTTTAATACATACTATTACTAAAAAAGGAAAAGGATATAATTTTGCTGAAGAAAATCCAGGTAAATTTCATGGCATATCAAGTTTTGATATAAATACTGGAGAAAAAAACACAAAATCGAATAGAGATTATTCAAAAGTATTTGGAGAAAAATTGCTTCAAATGGCTGAAGAAGATAAAAATATAGTTGCAATTACTGCAGCAATGAGAGATGGAACAGGACTTTCTGAATTTTCAAAAAAATTTCCAAATAGATTTTATGATGTAGGTATTGCAGAACAACATGCTGTAGGAATGATAGCTGGAATGGCAAAAAATGGATTAAAGCCAGTTTTTGCAGTATATTCATCTTTTTTACAAAGAGGATATGATCAATTAATTCATGATGTTGCTTTACAAAACATACCAGTTACAATATGTATAGATAGAGCAGGAATTGTTGGAGCAGATGGAGAAACACATCAAGGAATATTTGATTTAGTATTTTTAAATTCAATTCCAAATTTTGTTATAATGGCACCTAAAAATTTTAAAGAATTAAATAAGATGATGGAATGGGGGATTAATTTAAATAAACCAGTTGCAATTAGATATCCAAGAGGTGGAGAAGAAAAATATAATTTTGATAAATGTGATGATATACAAATGGGAAAAGCAGAAGTCTTACAAGAAGGAAATGATATTACAATTGTTGCAATAGGAAAAATGGTTTCAAAAGCAATGAAAATTGCAGAAGTTTTAAAAGAAAAGGAATTTTCTGCTGAAGTAATAAATGCTAGATTTTTAAAACCGTTTGACGAGAATACAATATTAAAGTCTGCAAACAAAACAAAAAGAGTAATTACTATAGAAGATGGGTTAATTAAAGGTGGGTTAGGAACAAATGTTATAGAATGCATTAATAAAAGCAATTTGAACAATGTAAAAGTTAAAACATTTGGTTATAATGATTGCTTTGTAAAACATGGAAATGTTGAAGAATTAGAAAAAGAAAATGGTTTAGATATAGAAACGATAATAAATGAAGTGAATAGTATGTAATGATTTTACAAAAGCCAAAAAATATAGTATAATTAAAGTAGTTTGAAATATCAGGGGGGTATTTATGAACGTAAAAGAAATTAATGATGAAATTTCTAAAAAAGGTTTTTTTACTTGTTTCGCTCCAAAGTTTAGAAAAAAAATTGATATAATAAGAGTGGAAAAAGTAAATGGAAGAACTTTTGGTATTTGGAAAGATGGAGATAAGGAAAAGCTAATTGATATTAAATACTTGAGCCTAGAAGACAAAGAAGAAAAAGTGATTTGTAAAAATAAGCCAAGGCCATTTCCAGAAGATAAAAAAGATGAACTTGAAACAAACGAAGAAGAAATTTTTGCAGCTTTAAGATTACTTGGAAAAAATAGGCAAGCAGTTTTAAAAGTTTTAAAACCAGAAATGCAAAATGCTATGAAAAAAACAATGATGACTAAAATTATGCATTCTAAAAAGAACGAATTTAATCGTATAGTTTCTACAGTTAGAACAGCTCATTATGCCAATACTGCAATGGTTGCTTTTAAGATTGCAGAGGGATTATTTCCAGATGACAAAGATTTACAATTGGGTATTGCAACATGTGCATTATACCATGATTATGGACAAGATCCTTTTGGGCATGATGGAGAAAAAGCTATTCAGGATGCTTCAGAAGAAATGAATGGAGGACCCCAACCTCATAATGCAAGAGGAGCAGATGAGCTTAGATTTAGAGAATATGATAATATAAAAAAAGCTATAAATGCTGGAGAAATAATAGAAGTAGAAGCTAAAAAAAGAGTCAAATCAAGACTTAATATTAGTGAAATATCTAAGCTTAATTCTGAACAATATAGAGAATATATAAATGCGGTAAATGAAGAGATAGAAGAAATAAATAATAGATTAGAATTTGGAGCAGAAAGAGAATTAGAAAAAGCAATAAAAGACAATAGTATAAAAAATGGTAATTTGGCTGACAAAGCAGTTCAATTAATTATTATGTCAGCAGGAAACCATAACGGTGAAAGGGGAATAGCTCATATTATTCCAGATTATAATTTAAATTATGATGATTTTTGCAAAAACATTAGACAAACTTATGTAAATCATGAAGCAAATTCAAAATTGCCAATATGTACTATAGTTGATGCAATTGTAAAACTTTCTGATCAAATATCATCAATTCCTTTTGACATGATTGATGGCGTAAGATCTGGTATCGAAAATCAAGGAGATATTTCAAAGAAATGGGTTGCACCTGTTGCTAAGATATTACAAATTCCAGCCGTAGATGCTGATAATAGATTAAAAGGAAATGAAAATGAACTTAGAACTCTTGCATTAGAAATTCAAGATAAATTGATAGAAAGCGTAATAAAAAGTAGTAATATAAGAGAATTAGACATGGATTTACAAGAAGTTTTATATGGAGAATTAAGAGGACCAAATTTAAGTGAGCATATATTAAAAACATCACCTCCGGGAGAATATAAAACATTATCAAATTTATCAAAAGATTTAATGAGCATATTAGTTAGTAATATTACAGATGAGCATGGGATTTTTCCACCAAATTTAAATTGGCAATTCAGATTACCAAAAGATTCTGAGGAAAGAATAGTAAAAGAAAGTGAATTACTAGAAGAGTTCAAAGGAGATAAGAATTTATTAGAATTTTATAGATATTGTTTAAATCTTTCTAAAGAAGAATATGAATATAATAAAGCAATAGTTAAAGAATTGGATTTAAATAAAAAAAGAGAAATTATTGAAAATGCAATTAAAAAAAGAAAAGGTGAATACATAGATTATTCAGAAGAAGAAAGTCCTATGCAATTAGCTGTTGATTTTGCTTTAAATAGTGACTTGTTTGCTAAAGAAAGGTTTGATAAAACAACATATTCAGATGATGATATAAAAGAATTTATTAAAGATATTAATCTTTATTTAAAAGTTAATCCAATTGGAGAAATAAAGAAATTTAAAACTCCAGTATCTAAAACAAGATATAAAGGACAAGCGTTATACATGGAAGAACAATTTGTTGATATAGATCAACAAATTGCAGCTAGAATAGCAGCTAATTATTTAGGAAAATTAAATGATATTGATTTAATTGAGCTAGCCAACCACTTTAAACTTATAACAGAGAAGGAACTTGAAAATTTAAATAAAACATATAATAAAGAAACTATTGAAAGCTGTACAGAAGGTGCTGCTAAAGATACAATGTCAGCATATAATGGATCTGCTAGAGATAGACAAAAAGATGAAAAACTTAGAGATGATTAAATAATTATATAAATAAAAGCAAAAGAAAAATTTTCTTTTGCTTTATAGGTTTAAAATAGATATGT
>DCHW01000046.1 GCA_002314935.1 Clostridiales bacterium UBA1742
TTTTTACCATAATAATACATAATTTTAAATTATGTATTATTATGGTAAAAAATGGAAGGAGGAGTTTAAATTAATATTTTAATTCGTATGTTTTTCGTTTCTTTTATTATTAATCTTTTTATTACTTTTTATTCTTTATATTCTTTGCTTGATGGATTTTTATTTAATACAATCCAAGGATCAAAACTTCAAATAAAAAAAGATTTTTACAATTTAAATTAAATTTAGGAGGTTTTTATTATATTTTTCAAAAAAATAATTTTTGTTTTTATAAATAGTATTTTTTTAACAACATTATTTTTATCTTTTTTATTTCCTATTTTTATTTCATCTAATATCCCTTTTCCATATTCAATAAGTCATTTTAATATTTGTGAAAAGAATTCAGATTTATGGTACTCTATAAAAATCGTATATATTATTACATTATTTATTTCTTCATTTTCATTTTCAAATTATATTTTTAATAGATTTTTAAAAAACATTTTCAAATCTAAAAACAATAATACTTTAATCAAAAAACCTCAATATAATGATTTTTCTTTATTATTAGGTTATTCCGATATCACAAAATCACCTGTATATCTTCCATTAAAAGGATTATATCAAAATATTTTAATTACCGGATCAATTGGATCAGGCAAAACAAGTTCTGCAATGTATCCATTTTGCAAACAACTTATTAAATATAACTGCAATATAGATCATAAGTTAGGAATGCTTATTTTAGATGTAAAAGGAAATTTTTTCAAGCAAGTAAAAAAATTTGTTCAAGAAAACAACAGATTAAATGACTTAATAATTATAGGATTAAATTCAAATATTCGATATAATCCCTTACACAAACCAAATTTAAAGGCGTCTGTTCTTGCAAACAGATTAAGAACAATTTTAGAATTATTTTCTTTAAATAATTCCGAATCATATTGGCTTGATAAATCCGAACAGGTTATCTGTGAATGCATTAAATTGTGCAGATTATATAATAATGGATATGTTACTTTTTTAGAAATTCATAATTTAGTAAATAAAAAAAATTATTATCAAGAAAAAATCACTTCTTTAAGACTTTTGTTTCAAAGTGGAAAAATGTCAAAAGAAGATATTTATAATTTATACAGTTCTCTTAATTTTTTTGAAAATGAATTTAATTTATTAGATGAACGAGTTCTTTCAATTTTAAAATCTGAAATTACAAGAATTACATCTACTTTTGTTTCTGATTATAAATTTTTAGAAATGTTTTGCCCTAAAAAAAACAAAATAAATTTTACTGGATTTGACACTGTTTTAAAAAAAGGTAAAATAGTAGTTTTAAATATGAATATTTCAGAATATAAAAATCTTTCTAAAATAATTGCTGCATATTTAAAATTAGATTTTCAATCTGAAGTATTAATACAATTATCCAAAAATACTACGGTGTTTCCTTCTGTTTTTATTTGTGATGAATATCAAGAATATGTTACTGAAAGTGATGCGAATTTTTTTTCACAAAGTAGGGAGTCTAAATGTATTAATATTATTTCTACCCAAAGTTATACTTCGATTTTAAATGCATTAAAAAGTGAATTTGCTTCAAAAACTATAATTCAAAATTTAGTAAATAAATTATGGTTCAGAACAGATGATTTGTTTACTATAGAAAATGCACAAGCTCAAATTGGTAAAGAAGATAAAATAAAAATTTCTAAAAACATATCAGAAAATGCAAATGAAACTAATTTTAATCATATTACCAATTCTTTTAACTCTGTAAAATCAAGTATTTCTGAAAGTGTTTCTACAAATATTCAAACTGATTTTATTTTTGACAATAAATTTTTTACTCAAAATTTACCTACATTTTCTTGTATTGCTTTTTTATCAGATGGTAATCAAATTATTGCTCCAGAAAAAATAAATTTAATTCCATTTTTTTAATAGCTTTGGAGGTGTTTTATGAAAAAAATTTTTTTTACTATTAATTTTATTATTTTGTTTTTTATTTTTATTTTTACTTTTTCAAATCGTAGCCTATGTGCTTATCCTAAACTTGTTACAAAAATTAACGAAGCATTTGAAACAATTGAATCTTGGTTAATTAAGATTTCTACTCCAGCTGCAGCTGTTGCTGTTGGTACTGGCGTTTTTATGAAGAAATTTAGTTTTGGTGATGAAGAAAGAATTCGTATTGGTAAGAAGATAATACGTGGTAGTCTTTTTTCTTATGCATTTATTTTATCTACAAATTTAATTCTTGCAGCAATTCAACTATTGCTTGCTTAAAAAGGGATGGATTTATTTGGAACAAACAAATATAAATATTGTAGAATCAATTTCTTCTACAATAAATAATTTATTTTCTAATTTATTTTCTTCAGTTGATAATACTTTATATACCATTTTAGATGATTTGCTTTTTATTAATACAGATATTCTTAATGATTCAATTTTTCAAAAATTGTTTGGAACATCTGCCACCAATGGAATACTTTTAATTTGTAATTCTCTACTACTAGGATTTGTTTTATATTATCTGATAAATTTATTACTTTCATATATAACATTTTCTCAAGTTCAAAATCCATCTAAATTTATTTTCAAATTAATCATTTGTTTATTATTAGTTAATTTTTCATATTTTATTTGTGAACAGTTAATATATTTATTTGAACTTATTTCATTATCTATTAGACAAATTGGTGAAGATGTTTTTAATACCAACATTTGCCTTAGTAATTTTATAGAAAAAACTAATACACATATTAATTTTGAAAATACAAATTTTAATATATTTTCTATAGACGGATTAATTAGAAGTTTTTCATCTTTTTCTTTTTTAAATCTTGCTCTATCTTATTCTCTTCGTTACATTGTTTTGAAAGTATTTTTATTGTTAACCCCTTTTTCTTTTTTATCGTTATGTACTCCCAAAACATCTTTTTTCTTTAAATCATGGTTTAAAATTTTGTTTTCATTGTTAATATTACAAATTTTTATATCAATTATTTTATTAATTGGCTTTGGAATTTCTGACACAAATAATCTTTTATTAAATAAATTATTATATATTGGTTGTTTATATGCTTTAACAAGAGCAAACGTATTTATTAAAGAATTTATGGGTGGATTATCTACAGATATTAACATTGGAATCTCTAATATTAAATCTTTAACGCTAGGAGGTTAATATATGAAATTTATTTTCCCACAAAATTATAATTTTAAAAATAAATTGTTTGGATTTATTGATTATTCTACACTTTTTTTTAATATTTTGTATGCTGCGTTTACTTTTTGCTTTTTAGATATTATTATTAAAAAATTAATGATTAAAATATCAATTTTTATTATTTTGTATTTACCATTATTTATTTTTAGCATTACTGGTTTTAATCACGAAAATATTATTTATGTAATTATATATTTAATCAAGTTTTTTAAAAGCAAAAAGTTATTTTTTTATTCTAAAACCTAGTATTCTCATAAAGAAAATGATATAATCTCTATACTATGTTATTAAGGAGATTGTATTATGAAATTAGATAATAAGGATAAATCAATGCTTTTTTCAAACACTTCTTTACCAGATATATTCTTTACTGAATATATGCCTGAGGCAAGTGGTGACTTTATAAAAATTTATTTGTGTCTAACATTTTTAACTAAATATGATAAAGATATTAAATTAAATGATTTATCTAAAAAATTAAATATACCGCTAAACATAATACAAGCGTCTCTTAATTTTTGGGAAGAAAAAGGAGTTCTTACAAAAAAAATAGATGGATATATTTTAAATGATTTACAAGAAATTGAACTTCATAAATTATATTCTCCAAACATTACATTATCTAAAGAAAAAATACAAGAAAATGAGTCTAATAAATTTAGAGCAAAAGCTATAGAATGTATAAACAACACATATTTTCAAGGAATTATGTCTCCGGCTTGGTATAGTGACATTGATTTATGGTTTAAAAAATATGAATTTGATGAACAAGTTATGATTCAATTATTTGAGTATTGTTTTAACAAATCCGCTCTTCATAAAAATTATGTTCAAACAGTTGCTGATGCATGGCAAAAAAACAATATAAAAACCTATGAAGATCTAGAATTGTATTATGAAAAATATGATAAATTAAATAAAATAAAAAAAGAAATTAGTAAAAAATTAAGAAGATATTCTCCATTTACTCAATACGAAGAAGCTTTTATAGAAAAATGGGTTGTTGATTTTGGATTTGACATGAATATAATTAATATAGCCTTAAAAAAGACAACCTCAAAATCAAATGCATCATTTGATTATTTTGATAAATTACTTACCGATTGGAACGACAGAAATTTTAGAACTTCTTCTGAAATAACCGAATTTTTGGAAAAATCAAAAAAACAAAATAAAAATATAAAAGAATTGGTTAAAAATACTAACTATAATAATTATAATCAACGTAAATATAGTAATTTAGATGATCTATATGCTAATTCAAAAAAATAGGAGGATATATTTTGAATAATTCTGTATTAAAAAAATTATTAATGGAATATGAAAAAAATCGAATTAATGCTGAACATGACTTAGAAATTAGGAAACAAGAATTGTATAAAAAAAATCCTAGACTTTTAGAATTAGAAAACGAATTAAATAATTATTCTATTAATATTGCTAAACAAATTTTAAATACAAATAAAAAAAATTATATAGATACTTTAAAATTAAAAATTAATACTTTAAAAAAGGAAAAAGAGAGCATTTTTAATTCTTTAAAATTACCAAAAAATTATTTAGAACCACGTTACTCTTGTTCATTATGTAATGATACAGGATATATTTCTAATTTGAATGGAACATCTAAAATCTGTTCTTGTTTACAGCAAAAATTATTTGACTTAGAATTTAATAAAAATATTATTTTGATGGAAAATTTTACAAATTTTAATTTTGATTTTTACAATAATACAATTGATGAAAAAAAATATAATTCTACTATTTCTCCTCGAGAAAATATTAATATAATAAAAAATGCCTCTGAAAATTTCATAAACAGCTTTGAAACTTCTAATAATTTATTATTTACTGGAGGTACAGGATTACGGTAAAACCTTTATATCAAATTGTATTGCAAACGAATTAATAAAAAACAAAAAGACAGTTATGTATCAAACAGCACCAGTTATGCTCGATAATTTAATTTCAGATATGTTTTCTAAACCAGATAACCAAAAAAATATTTCTAATAATTTATTAAATGTTGATTTACTTATAATAGATGACCTAGGTACAGAAACCTTAAATAGTATGAAATTTACAGAATTATATAAAATAATAAACACACGTTTATTAAATCAAAATGGTAAAATTACTAAAACAATTATTTCTACAAATTTAAGTTTACAAGATTTGTTTAATACTTATGATGAAAGACTTGTTTCAAGACTTATTGGATATTATGATATTTATAAATTTTTTGGTGATGATATTAGACTAAAAAAAAGGTAGTAAACTACCTTTTTTTACTTTTAATTTTTTATTTCACATTTTCCTGATTTTGTTCCATTTTTTTTAATAAATTATCTAAAATCTTAGTTACCAATTCAAATTGTTTTTTACAATTTTTTTTAGTTTCTCCTTCAATGTTTTCAATTCTATATTTTATTTCAGATATAAGAACACCTATAGAAATATTATTATCATTACTAAAAGTAATTAAACTTTTTTCTATATATGGATAACAAAATTCCATCGCAAGAAATTCTTCTCCTACTGTCATTTTTTCTTTAATAAATACTTCAATAGGAGATATTATTTCTCTATATAATTCCATATCTATTTTTTGAGAAATTTCTTTATTCATCAGACTTTTCCTCATCACTTATTTTTTCAATACTAACAACTTTTCCCTCATTTGTTCTCATTAAAGTAACTCCCTGTGTAGATCTTCCTAATATGCTAATTTCTGAAACATTTAATCTTATTATTGTTCCTGTATCAGTTATTAGCATTATATCATCAGTATTTTTTACTATTTTTATTCCAACAAGTTTTCCTGTTTTTGGTGTAATTTTATATGTAATTACACCTTTTCCTCCTCTTGTTTGAACTCTATATTCATTTAATTCAGTTCTTTTTCCAAATCCATTTTCTGTAATTGCAAGTAATGTTTCATCTTTTCCTGCCAATACTGATTCCATACCAATAACAAAATCATCATTATTTAATCTTATACCAATAACTCCCTGTGATACTCTTCCCATAGGTCTTACATCTTTTTCATCAAAAGTAATAGCTATTCCTTCTCTTGTTACAAGAACTACATTATCTTCTCCGTCAGTTAATCTAACACCAATCACTTCATCATCTTCTTTTAATGTTATTGCCTGTAATCCTGTTTTTCTTGCAGAATTATATTCATTTAAATTAGTCTTTTTAATAATTCCATTTCTTGTTGCAAATAATAAATACTTTCCTTCTGCAAAATTTTGAATAGGAATAATCGCAGATATTTTTTCTCCTGCATCTAAACTTAATAAATTAACTATTGCTGTTCCCTTAGCTGTTCTACCTGCTTCAGGAATTTCATATCCTCTTAATCTATAAAGTTTTCCTTTATTACTAAAGAAAAGTATAGTATCATGTGTAGATGCTGTGAATATTTCTTTAACAAAATCTTCCTCTCTTGTTGAAATACCACTAATTCCTTTTCCACCTCTTTTTTGGCTTTTATATGTGTCTATTGGCATTCTTTTTATATATCCAAAATGTGTTAAAGCAATTACAGTTTGTTCTTCCTTAATTAAATCTTCAACGTCAATTTCACCTTCTGCAGCAAGAATTTTTGTTTTTCTCTCATCACCATATTTTTCTTGAACTTCCAATAATTCTTCTTTTATTATGTTATAAACCAAAGTATCACTTGATAATATTTCTTTGTAATATGCAATTAATTTCATTAATTCATTATATTCATCTTCAATTTTTTCTCTTTGCAATCCAGATAATGTTTTTAATCTCATATCTAATATTGCTTGTGCTTGTATTTCTGATAAATTAAATCTTGCCATTAATTGCTCTTTTGCGTCATCATAAGCTTCTCTTATTATTCTAATTACTTCATCTATATTATCTAAAGCAATTTTTAATCCTTCTAAAATATGAGCTCTTGCTTCTGCTTTATCTAAATCAAATTTTGTTCTTCTTAATACAACTACTTTTCTATGTTCAATATAATTATCTAAGCATTCTCTCAGAGTTAATATTTTAGGTTCGCCATTTACTAATGCTAACATTATTATTCCAAAAGTATCCTGCATTTGTGTATTTTTATATAATTGATTTAGTACTACCTGAGGATTAGCATCTCTTTTTAATTCAATTACAATTCTTATCTTTTCTTCTCTATCAGACTCGTCTCTTAATGTTGCAATTCCCTCTAATCTTTTTTCTTTTACTAACTGAGCCATATGTTCTATCAGTTTTGCTTTGTTTACTTGATATGGTAAAGAAGATACAATTATGCGTTGTTTTCCTCCACTCATTTCTTCTATTTCTGCTTCTGCTCTTAATGTAATTTTACCTCTACCAGTAGTATATGCTTGTTTAATTCCTTCTCTTCCCAAAATCGTTGCTCCGGTTGGAAAATCTGGTCCTTTTATAACTTCCATTAATTGTTCATCAGTAACATTGTCTTCATCAATTATTTTAATAATTCCATTTATTACTTCTGTTAAATTGTGTGGAGGTATATTTGTTGCCATTCCAACAGCTATTCCTGATGACCCATTTACTAATAAAGCAGGAATTTTAGCTGGTAAAACAACTGGTTCTTGCAATCTATCATCAAAGTTTGGCATAAAATCAACTGTGTTTTTTTCAATGTCATCTAACATATTAACAGCTATTTTTGACATTCTTGCTTCTGTATAACGATATGCTGCTGCAGGATCCCCGTCAATTGATCCAAAATTTCCATGTCCATCTACAAGCATATATCTTAAAGAAAAATCTTGTGCCATTCTTACCAATGCATCATAAACAGATGCATCCCCATGAGGATGATATCTTCCTAAAACATCTCCAACTGTTGTTGCACATTTTCTATATGGTTTATCTGGTGTAAAACCATCTTCATGCATTGTATATAAAATTCTTCTATGAACTGGTTTTAATCCATCTCTTACATCTGGTAAAGCACGTGCTACAATAACACTCATTGCATAATCTATATATGCCGTTTTCATTTCATTTTCAATATCTCTTTGTATAATATTTTCTTCTGCCTTATCCATTTATTTAACCTCTTTTCATTATTATTAATATTCGGTTATATTATATATTAATGAACTTTAATATGCAAGAAAAAATAAAAAAAACATACGGAAATATGTAGGTTAGTCAATGATGT
>DCHW01000032.1:0-255 GCA_002314935.1 Clostridiales bacterium UBA1742
ATTCCACATATTCATGAGACTTAATAAATGAACAATAATTAATTCTTTTTCCATTTAGTAATATGGCTGAAGTAGGAAAATCATAGATTCTCGCATTTAATTGTTTTTTATCTTGAAGAACTTTTTTAATCATTTCTTCGTCAATTTGAGGAAACAAACAAGAACCACAATCAAAAATAGGAGCCAAACATACTTCATCTGTATCTTGATTATATAAAAATCTCCAGTTACCATTATGTCTATCCCAATTTCCAA
>DCHW01000032.1:362-4632 GCA_002314935.1 Clostridiales bacterium UBA1742
ATATCCGTAATTTCAGTGCCATACCGTAACAAAAAGTATAGAAAACTATTACAAGTTCATATACTTCAGCCCTTACGGTTAGGCTATTAATAATACAAACATAAAACTTTATTCTCCTATTGATTAAAATAGTTTTAAAAAATAGGGGGATGCATAAAACTATTGTTTATATTATTTTTAATTTAAATCCCTCTAAGCAACAGTGGTATTATCTCTTGGTAATACTACTGCCTTAAAAGGATATTATTTTTTTAATCTATATAGCCTTGATTAATCCTAGCTATTACAAAGCTTGCCGCTTGATGTATGGACATTTTTCTTTTCTGTGCATATTTTATAAAACCAATTTGACTTGTTTTATATGGATTCACCTTATTTAGTGAAACCTGCATTTTATAACATTTATTTTCTAATCTAAATATATATCTTGAATAATCTAAAGTGTGAATCATTTTATTATATTTTTTATTTGTGCCACTAATGGATTTTGATTTCGTTTTCTTAAAATCTAAATTCTCAATACTAATGTCTTTGCCTACACTTTTTGCATATTTAACTATATCATTTACTACATTTAAAATCTCATTTAATGCTTTATTTCCACAACCATGATATTTCAAATTATAATTTTTACTCATTATTAAATTACCGGATTCATTTGTCTCGCTTAGTGTAATAAAGCCATTATTATAATCTAAACCAATAACTCCATAATCTTTTCTAGTAATAAAGTCACTTGATATAACAGTAATAATTACCTGTAAATACCATTTTCTATCTCTTCTATAAATTCTATAAGAAAGTGGTGATAGATTTAGTTGATTTTTTTGATTATTAATAATATCAATTAGTTCATTCTTCATATAGCTGAATTTTATATTTGGTATTTCAAGGTATTTAGAATCTATAGAATATTTTTTCTCTTTTCGTAACCTTAGAGTAAACTCATCAGTTTGAGCATCATAGTTCATTTGTGCAAGCTGATTACCATAAGATTCATCCTTAGAACCTAAATAAAATATATTTTTGTCTCGTTTCTTCACATAATCATTTTTCCATTTGGTGTGTGTTTTATATCCGTAAGCTAAAAGATTATATTGTGCTTTAAAGGCTTTCTTTCCTCCAAAACCTAAAGAAATAGTTTTATTTTTTATTTGGGTTAAAGTTATATCTAATTTTTGTTTTAATGTATTAATTTTATTAGATAAATAATAATATTTATTTTTGTATTTTCTATATCTAGATAATTCCTTATCAGTAGCCTTATTTAAAGTGACCTTTTCTTTTAACTTATTTATTTTTTCAATTAATAATTTCTTTTTTAAAATATGAACTTCTAATTTATTTTTTAAATTAAAAGCTTCTACTTTTTTAAGTTCTAAAAGTGAGTTTTTCTTTCCAACAAGCTCATTATAAATTGAATTTGCAGTCCTTTTTAAAACATTATATTTTTTTATAACATAAGTATTGAATTCACTTCTAGTGTAGCATTCATCGAAATTAGAGAGTTTAACAATTTGCCACATTTTTCGACTAATCTCATTATAGAAAGCTATATATTCAGTTAAATACTCTTTAGCATCATCAAGTAATGATAACCTAGTCTCTAGCGTAAATTGTTTTTTCATTATTTAATCTATATTCTCCTCTATTTCAATAAGTTTATATTTTATTCTTTTATCCAAACCTTCAAGTGCTTCAATAAAAAGAAGTGCGTGGTTTTTATTACTGAATTCTGCGATTACATCATTTCCTTTTTTTACTAGGTAATTACAGGTAAAGCTTTTATCGTGACTTTGATAGTCTCCATACATTTCCATTAGAAATTCAGTAAAGCATTTTATAATGGTAGTATCGTCTACCATCTTTCTTAGTTCTGATAAATTATTAATATTAGCCATATTATTTATTCCTACCTTTGTTTTTATTACTTCTCATACCATATAGTTTTCCTGAAAAACTAGCAATCAATGACATCATATCATCAACAAGTTCTTCTTTTACATCTTTTTCTTCTTTTTTATCCTTTAAAACTATAATCTGTACACCATGATTTTTAAACATGGTTTCTAAATAATTAAAACCAAATCTAGTTAATCTATCTTTATAGGTGACATACACATTTTTCACTTGATCATTACAAACTAAATCAATTAACTCAAGGAGTTTTTTTCGCTTATCATTTAACCCACTACCAACTTCTTTTAAAACTAAAGGATTAATAAGATTATTTACATTTTCAACAAGGAACATAGCTTGTCTATCTAAATCACCTTTTGTTTTTTGTTCGTTAGAAGAAACTCTAGCATAAATAATATCTCTCTTTTCTAGCGATATATCGCTAAGCATTCCCTCTTTATCTAAATAATCTATTAAATCTTCTCTAGCCATTAACCTATAATTTGTCGAGGTTCTAAAAAACTTAAGAGTTCCATTTTTATCATAGGTTTGAACTGTTTTAATAGTAAGATTCAATATTTTTGCAACTTCACCGGTTTTATAATATTCTTTAGTAAAATCAGATCTTTTATACATGTATTTCACCATTTTTCCTTACTATTATTATATCATAAAATAAAGAAAATGTATAGAAAAATACTATACAATTTCATTAATTTTCTATACAATCAATTAACAGCTGTTTACCCGTTTGACTTAGAATCAATAATTTGATTCTTTACAGAAGCAAAATCCATTAGCTTATATCCATGTTTTTCAAAGTCCTTACACGCAACGGAAATCCTATTCACATCTTTATAAACATAATTTCCAAGGATGGTCTCTTGTGCATTCATGCCAAGCATATTAAATATATGAGACCCAAGATATTCAGACACGCATGAATTAGCATAGGACAAATTTATATTTTTAGGAGCATGAGATGGTAATTTAAGCATATATAATTCATTATCAATTAATACACATAGTTTATTCCCATTTGCACCACCATAAGATTTTTTCCTTGTTGTTAAGTTTGTAAAATCTAACATGTCTTTCCTCCTTATCTTAAATATTTGTTTCTTAAATAATCTGCTTGGTCTTTGCTAATTAAGTTCTCTATTTCACATACATTGATGCTACTATTTGCTTCATCAAGATAACAATCAAACAAAGGATTATTTTTATTTCTTTTATCTTTTATAAACATAATATTGTCTTTTAAGAACTTAGGTAAATTTTCTTCAAATGCTGGCTTATATAATATAGGTTCTAATGCTATTAAATCCTTGATATCACAATTTAACGCATCGGCTATTTTCATAATAATTCTGACTCTACAATCGAGGATATTACTTTTTCCAGAAAAAATATCGAATAATGTTGTTTTAGAAATTCCTGTTTCTTTTGATAATTTATAAACAGTATATCCCTTATCAGTTAATAATGTTTCAAGGTTCATAGCAAATCACCACCTACCTATATTATATCGGTTTACCGACATATTGTCAATTTAATAAACTTGTAAAATTCTATTTATATTTTTAAAAAATCATCCGAAAATGCATAAAAACTAGTTAGTCAAAACACCACTATTTGTAGTTCTAACCTATCAGTAGGACTAATACATTGATACGAGCTTCTAGTTCCAATAATATAGGTTTGTCCTGTTTTAGGTAATAATATGATGAAAAATCCCATTTTACTTCTTTCAAGCATAAAAAAAGCCCTGATAACTGTATCAAGGCATTTCATTTAAAATGTTTTAGAACTGTATTATTGATACAAGCACCAGAAAATGGATAGGTAGAAACTACTCTATTGATACACTTAAGGTGTGATGTTCAATTTTAAAAATTCTTCTAACGCAATTAATTCTCTTTTATATAAGCCATATGTTGCTTTATCTGTTTTCTCATATTCCTTATTTCTAGAGAATATTTCAATCGCTTTTTGGATTGAAACCCACTTAGTAATTAGTCCTGCTTCTTTTTCACAATCAGTAAGTAATTGTTTATGTGTATCTTTTAAAATTTCACAAACAAAATAATGTTGTACATGAAGCCAATTCTTATTCCAATAGAAATACTCATTGATTTCAAGATATTCTTCTTTAGGTGAAACGATATAACCTGTTTCTTCTAATAATTCTCTTTTAACACAATCAAGTAATGTTTCATTATCTTCAAGTCCACCACCTGGAATTAAATATTTATCTTCTTTACTTTCATAAGATAGGAGTATCTTATCACCATTAACGATAATTCCTCTACAAGCATGTCTAGTATAATCAACATGTCCTTCATGATCATCATAAATAATTTCGATTTTT
>DCHW01000003.1:0-467 GCA_002314935.1 Clostridiales bacterium UBA1742
CATCATTGACTAACCTACAATTATTACATAAAATGTAAATAATTTGAATTGACATTAAAAGACAATGGCATTAAAATAGTTGCAAACGGGAAATTTTGGCAACCCAAACACAAGACACCTAAACCTAAAAGGGTGATTTTAATCGCCCATAAAAATATTAAATTTAAAATATTTCAATAAAAAATTAGATAAAAACATTTACAAGTAAAATTTATTTGTATAAAATAATAAAGTAAAAACAAAAGAAAAATGAGGTAAAATTAAATGACAGACAAATCACTTTGGGATGTAACACACACAATACAATTTAATAAATATAAAAAGGAATAAATGTAAACACTATATTTATGTATTTTTTGCGTATGCAAAAAGTATTTAAATATGGTGTTTTTATTTGTAATATAAATGGGGAGTGAAAAAAATCACAGTTTGAACGGGCGATTAAAATCGCCCCTACAAAGGTAAAT
>DCHW01000003.1:640-17717 GCA_002314935.1 Clostridiales bacterium UBA1742
GGCGATTTTAATCGCCCGCAAAATAAAAATTGTTATTAATTTTTATGTTAAAAACATAGATAAAATAAAAAAAGGAGGGGTTTCACAAATGAAACAAAAAACAAATGAAAAAGGTATTACGCTAATAGCATTGGTAATAACAATAATAGTAATGCTAATATTAGTAGCAGTTACCGTGACAATTGCAATGGATGGAGGATTGTTTAGCAAAGCTAAAACAGGTGCAACAGATACACAACTAAAAGCAGATAAAGAAACGTTAACTGCAGCAGTAGTTGGATGCTACAATGGAACAACAGGAGAAATAGAAGGCGAAAATTTAGAAGGTGCATTAGATGGATGGAAAGTTGTAGAAGGTAATGACAACTGGACATGTACAAGCGTAAAAGGAAATATTTTCACAGTAACAAAATCAGGAAAAATAACAGAAGGAGAAGAGAATACGAGAAGTAATACTTACGAAGGTAAATATTATGGCGGTAGTGATCGTGCGCTGAAGTTTGTTGATACTAATTATTTAATTACATATCTCAGAGAAGGTAGTGTATGGTATTATGAGTCGAGTTTGATAACAGACTTTTTTGAAAATGTACAAATAATTGATAAAACTGATTCTGATTTTATAAACTATTGTAATAAATGGTCAATTGATATAAACAATGTAAGTAATTATATTATTAAAAGAAAATCAAACGAATATACTTCTTTTAGTTATTTTAATTTGGATTATACTGTTTTTTATGATGATGGATATGATTTCGAAGAACCAATTGTTAGGAATTTAATTACGGATAGTGAATTTATAACATTATTAGAAAATGCTACAATAGCACCAGAAAAATAAGTATACCAATGTGGACGGGAAATTTTGGTAACTCAAAATGACGATTAAATTGCAAATACAAATTTAAAAGTGTAAAACAAATGACAGACAATTTGTCTGTCATTTGTTTTTATTTTAGGGTTACTACAGTTACACCCATTTCACCTTCGCCAAATGTCCCAATTCTAAAGCTTTTTACATGGTTATTACTTTTTAAAAATGTATGAATTGCATTTTTTAATTTACCTGTTCCTTTTCCGTGAACAATTCGTACTGTATCTAAACTAGATAGTTTTGCATTATCTAAATACTTATCTACTATAGGAATAGCTTCATCAACAGTTAAACCTATAATATTGATTTCATTAGAAATAGATTGAGATTTTGCAGAAATTTTAGTGTTTACTTTTGTATTATTTTGTTCTTTTTTTACTGTATTACATATTACAATATCTGAAATTTTTACATTCATTTTCATAGAACCTACTTGAACTTCAACAGTATCAGAAGTTTTAGAAATAGAAAGTATAGTTCCAGATTGATTTAATGAAATAATTAAAACATTCATACCAACGTAAATATCATTTTTAGTTAATGTTCCAGAATTTAATTGTTCAGTTTTATTTGCAAAAGATACATCTTTTATTTTTTTATTTAAAGTATTTCTAATATTATCTATGCTTGTAGAAGATTTAGAATTTTTAATATTTTTAATTGCAAGAGTTGCTTCATCTTTAGCATCTAATAAAATATCACGTGCTTCTATTTTTGCATTTTCTAAAATTGTATTTGCTTTTTGTTCTACAGCAGAGTAATCAACCTCTAATTTTTTTCTTAAATTTTCTACTTGATTTAAATTTTTAGAAATTTGTTCTTTTTCTTTTTCAATTAAAAGTTTGTTATCATAAATTTCTTTTAGTAAATCTTCTATATTAATTGTTGAGGAATCCATTAAAGAAAAAGCTCTATCTAAAATATTTTGATTCAAACCTAATTTTTTACTAATTTCAAATGCATTGCTTTTTCCAGGAACTCCTAAAAGAAGTTTGTATGTTGGAGTTAAAGTTTCTATATTAAATTCAAAACTAGCATTTTCAAAACCGTCTGTAACTAATGCATATTCTTTTAACTCTTGATAATGTGTTGTACATATTGTAAGTGCTTTAAGATTATAAAAGTTTTCTAAAATGCTAATAGCAAGTTTACTACCTTGGATTGGATCTGTACCTGAACCTAACTCATCTAATAAAATTAAGCTATTAGATGTAGCTTTTTGTATTATTTCAACAATATTTAAAATATGAGCAGAGAAAGTACTTAACGAATCACTAATACTTTGTTCATCACCGATGTCTGCAAAAACATTGTCAAATACATAAATACTACTATTTTCTAAAGCAGGTATGTGTATTCCAGATTGAGCCATACAAATAAGTAAGCCAACAGTTTTTAAACTTGCTGTTTTACCACCAGTATTAGGACCTGTTATAAGTAAAGATGAAAATGCTTTACCAATATTTATATCAATAGGTACAACAGAATTTGCATCTATTAAAGGATGACGAGCGTGTTTTAAATCTATAATATTTTGCTTATTTAAAATAGGTTCAATAGAGTTTGTACTTTTACTATATAAAGCTTTAGCAAAAACAAAGTCTAAATAATTAATTGTTTTAGTATTATTAAGTATTTCTTTAATATATGGAACTAAGGTATTAGATAGATTTTTTAATATTTTTGCTATTTCTATGTTTTCTTCGATTTTTAAATTAGCAATTTGACTATTTAATTCAAATACAGCAGTAGGTTCTATAAATACAGTTGAACCACTACTTGATACATCGTGAATAAATCCTTTAATATTCCCACGATATTCTTCTTTGACAGGAATAACAAATCTATCATTTCTTATTGTAACAATAGGATCTTGTAGATATTTTGAATATGTATTTGAATGTATAATAGTATTTAATTTATTTCTTATTTCTTGCTCCAGTTTTAACTTGTTTTTTCTAATAGTAAATAACTTTTCTGATGCTTTATCAGAAATTGTATTTTCATCTAAAATTTTATGAGAGAAATCATTTTCAATTGCAGTATTAGAAAACAAACCTGTAAAATAATTTTGTAAAAATGGAAAAATTTCATCAGAGCCAAAGTATTCTTTTAGTTCTCTAGACATTTTTAAAACAGTTTTTATATCTAACAATTGCTTAATAGTTAATACATTTCCAGATTCAAGATGTTTTAAAGAAATTGTTATATCATCATAAAATTCTATAGGTGAGTTACCTTTTGAAATTAATAAGGTTAGGGCTTCTGAAGTTTCTTTTAAATTTTTAGATACTATTTCAATTTTATTACTTGGTAATAAATCTAAAACAAGTTTTTTTCCACCATCTGTTTTAGAATATTTAGAAATAATTTCTAAAACGCTATAGTATTCTAATTTATTTAAATATTTTTTTATCATATTAATTTATCCTTTCAAAACGATAATATAATTATACAATTTTTTTGAATTTAAGTAAACAAAATATATTGCAAAATATTAAGCAAATGGCTTATAATAAATTCAGAGATTGTAGTGAAGATTTTAATCGCTAACAAAATATAGGAGGCACTAATGAAAAAAATTAAAAATGAAAGAGGTGTCATATCAATAATTGTATTGGCATCAGTACTTTTGTTTACAACAGTTTTATTAAGTACATATATGGTTATTTCAAATAAAATAAAAGCTCAAAAAGAAATAATAAATGAAACTAGGGATTTATATGATAATGGTACATTGGAAGAGACTTATGGAAGTTTTTTTGAAAATGCACAAAATTATATTCCAATATATACAAATGAACAATATTTAAACATAGCTACAGGAAATCCACTTAATATAAATGGAAAATATTATAATTTTACAGAAAATGATTCTTATATGTTAATGAGTGATTTAGAAATACAAGAAAATGATTTGCCAGAAAATTGGATTGCTCCAGAAACAATTTTTATAAAGGGTGATAATGAAGGAAGTATTACTTATAATGAATGCATTGTTAAAATAATTAGTGATGGAACAATTATTGAAGAATATAATGGAGAGATAAAATTACCACATCAATATAAAAAAATTGAATATATACAAAGTGATGGAAATCAATACATAGATACGGGATTGATATTAGGAAAAGAATTCACAATTAAAACGTCATTTTCACAAACAAGAATAATAAGTGATGAGCAACCGGTAATATCAATTTGGAATGGTGTTTCAAAGTACTTTAATATATTCGTAGAAAAACGGTATAAAAAAATTAATTTTATATACAGATGGAGACCACATTATTAATACTGATTTAGATACATATAAAGAACATAATATTATTATATCAAGAAATAATAGTGATTGGACATTTACTGTAGATGAAGAAACAATAAATTATACATATGAAGCTGGTGCAAATACAACAACATTAAAACTTTTGAACAGAGGAGATTTATACGGAAAATCATATAATAGATTATATGAAACAGAAGTATATGAAAATGATGTGCTAATAGCAAATTACATACCATGTTATAGAAAAGCTGACAATGTTACAGGAGTTTATGATCTTATTGGTGGTAATTTTTATACTAATAATGGAACAGGGGATTTTATAATAAAAAAAGAAGAAGATGGATATCAAGAAATAGAATATATACAAGGAGACGAAGGTAAACAATATATAGATACAGGATTAGTATTAGGAGAAAAATTTACAATAAAAACAGCATTTGCACAAACAAAGAAAATTGGGTATGAACAACCTGTAATATCAACATGGTCTGGGAGTTATTTTAATGTATTTGTAAGATCAAATGAACAAAAGTTAGATTTGTATACATCAGGACATCATATTGCAAATACAGAATTAAAAACATATGAAAAAAACAATGTGACAATATCTAGGGATAATAGTAACTGGACATGGATTTTAAATGATGAAACAATAAATTTTACATACACAGCAGCTGCAAATACGACGACATTAAAACTTTTGAATAGAGGAGATTTGAATGGAACATCATACAATAGATTATATAAAACAGAAGTATATGAAAATGATGTGTTAATAGCAAATTACATTCCATGTTACAGAAAAGCTGATAAAAGGATTGGAGTTTTTGATACAATAAATGAAAAATTTTATTATGATGGTAGAGGAGGAACGTTTCTTGCAGGACCTGAAATATAAAAAACATTACGGAAATATATGATATAGGTTGACTTTTAATTAAAAAAATTATAAAATAACTGTGTTGAAAAATACAGTTATTTTGTTTTGAGGAGGAAAAAACCTATGGGAGAAGTAATAGTTATAACTTCAGGAAAAGGTGGAGTAGGAAAAACAACTACAACAGCAAATTTAGGATCAAGCCTTGCAGAATCAGGTAAAAAAGTAGTTTTAGTAGATACAGATATTGGACTTAGAAACTTAGATGTTGTTATGGGATTAGAAAATAGAATAGTATATGATATAGTTGATGTTGTAGAAGAAAAATGTAAATTAAGACAAGCATTAATAAAAGATAAACGTTTTGAAGAATTATTTTTACTTCCAGCAGCTCAAACAAGAGATAAAAGTGCTATAAATGAAGAACAAATGATAGAATTAACTAAGAAATTAAAAGAAGAATTTGATTATATTTTAATAGATTGTCCAGCAGGAATAGAACAAGGTTTTAAAAATGCAATAGCTGGTGCAGATAGAGCAATTGTTGTAACAACAGCCGAAATTTCAGCAATAAGAGATGCTGATAGAATTATTGGATTATTAGAATCATCTGAAATTAAAAATCCAGAATTGGTTGTAAATAGATTAAGACCTAATATGGTAAGAAAAGGCGAAATGATGGATGTAGATGACATTGTTGATTTACTTTCAGTTGATTTAATAGGAGTAGTTCCAGACGATGAATATATAATAACTCAAACAAACAAAGGTGAACCAGTAATAAAAAATAAAAAAGCACCATCTGGAAAAGCATATATAGAAATAGCTAAAAGAATTTTAGGCGAAAATATAGATGTTACAATACCAGGAAGAGAAAAAGGATTTTGGGCTAAATTTAAAAGTTGGTTCAGAAAATAAAGTAATAAAAACATAAGGTGGGAAAAGAATATGTTTGAAAATATTGCAAAATTCTTTAAAAAGCTAGTAAAATCTGAACAACCAGAAACAAAAAGTAAAGACACGGCTAAAGAACGACTACATTTAGTGTTAATGCAAGATAGAGCAAATGTTTCTGCTGATTTTCTAGAATTAATGAAACAAGAAATTATAGAAGTTATAAAAAAATACATAGAAGTTGATGATAAAGCAATTGATGTTAGACTTACAAATAAAGTAGAAGAAGATGGAACAAATGGTTCTCCTTTTCTTTATGCAAATATTCCAATTGTTAAAGTAAAAAATGAAATGAAACCACAAGAACAAGAGAAAGAAAAGAAAATAGAAGATAATAAAGAAAATAGCATAGAAGAAAAAAAAGAAGAAAATAAAACAGATAAAGATAGTAATGAAAAAGAAAATACAGAAACTAATGAAGAAAAAAGCAAAATAGTTGAAAATAACGAAGAAGAAAATAAAACAGAAGAAGTAGTAGAAAAAGAAGAATAGAAATATAATTGGCAAGCTTATAGCTTGCCAATTAAAAAATATGAAAGGTAAATAATGAATAGAAAATTATTTAAAAATATAGACTGGGGAATTTTAATATGTGTTGCACTTTTAATAATAATTGGTCTTATTTCTTTGTATAGTGCTTCAGAAAGTGCAGATTTTGAAGAGTTTAAAAAGCAATGTATTTGGATTGCAATAAGTATACCAATTATGATAATTACGATATTAATTGATTATGATAGCTTAGCAAGATTTTCAAAAATATTTTATGCAATATTGATTATACTTTTAATTGCAGTTTTATTTACAGGAGCAGTTAATCGGTGCAACAAGTTGGTTTAATGCTGGATTTTTTTCTTTTCAACCAAGTGAAATAGGAAAGATTTTTACAATTTTATTTATTAGTTATATGATTGTTAATATTCAAAAAGGGAATAGAGAAAATATTAATAGATTTAGTAAGTTGACAAAAATACTTATATTAGCATTAATTCCAATTATATTAATAGCATTAGAACCAGATTTTGGTACAGCTACTGCATATATTGTTGCACTAATTTTAATGTTGTATGTGGCTGGAATAGATAAAAAATATATTATAGTTGCAGGACTTTTAGTAGTAATACTTGTTCCATTATTATATTTTTTTGTATTGCCAGAACATGCAAAATCAAGAATAGAAGTATATCTTAATCCTAATTTAGATCCAAGAGGTGCGGGATATAATATTATACAATCAAAACTTGCAATTGGTGCTCGGTAAACTTTTTGGAATGGGATATTTACAAGGAAACCAAACGCATTTAGGTTTTTTATATCCTAAAACTACAGATTTTATTTTTTCTGTTATTGGAGAAGAAATGGGATTTATAATGTGTAGTGCAATTGTAATTATATATGTTATTTTAATTACTAGAGCTATGAATGTTGCAAAAAATGCAAAAGATGATTTAGGCTCATATATTGCAGCTGGAATTTCACGGAGTGTTTTTATTCCATATGGTAGAAAATATTGGGATGACAATTGGATTGCTTCCTATAACAGGAGTACCATTACCTTTTATTAGTTATGGAGGAAGCTCTTTAATTACAAACTTTATAAGTATAGGATTACTTTTAGGAATTAGTTCAAGAAGTAGTAAAAAAATTTTTGGAGATTAAAATGATACACAAATTAAAAATAGGAAATGTAGAATTAGAAAATAATATATTATTGGCGCCAATGGCAGGCATAACAGATAGACCTTTTAGAATTATTTGTAAAAAATATAGTAATCCTGGACTTGTTTATACTGAAATGGCAAGTACTAAAGCTATATATTATGGAGATATAAAAACAGATAAGTTACTTAATACTGATGGAGAAAATAGCCCAATTGCTATTCAAATTTTTGGGAGTGATCCATTAATTATGGGAGAGGTTGCCAAAAAAATTTCAGATAAAGCAGATATAATTGATATAAATATGGGGTGTCCTGCACCTAAAGTTGTAAAAAATGGAGATGGAAGTAAACTTTTATTAAATCCAGAATTAATAAGAGATATTGTTGCAAATGTGGTTCAAAGTACAGATAAACCTGTTACTGTAAAAATGAGAAAGGGATGGGACAAAGAACATATAAATGCAGAAGAAATAGCTAAAATAATTGAGAAAGCAGGAGCATCAGCAATTACAATTCATCGGTAGAACAAGAGAGGAATATTATTCTGGAAAAGCAGATTTAGATATAATAAAAAAAGTTAAAGAGAGTGTTAATATTCCTGTAATAGGAAATGGAGATATAAAAAGTAAAGCCGATGCACTAAGAATTTTTGAATATACTGGCGTTGATGGAATAATGATTGGAAGGGCAGTGCTAGGAAATCCTTGGATAATTCGGAAATATTATTAAAGAATGTAATGGAGAAGAGCCATTATATATTTCTAATAATCAAAAATTAGAAATAATAAAAGAGCATTTAAATTTAGCAATAGAAGAAAAGGGAGAATATATAGCAATAAGAGAAATGAGAAAACATATGTGTTGGTATCTAAAAAATTTAAAAAATTCAAGCAAAATTAGAGAAGAAATAAATAAGCTTGAGTATGCTAAAGATGTTATACAATGTTTAGAAGATTTTTTTAAAACTAATGAATAAATATGTTATAAATTTCTGTAATTTGGAAAGAATAAAAATATATTTTAGATAAACCAAAAATATATTTTTACATATTATATAATGAGATAAGATTAAATCTAAAATATATATCCAAATAGCAGGAGTGAAAAGTATGGTAATAAAAAGAGGAGATATGTTTTATGCAGATTTAAGTCCAGTAGTTGGGTCAGAGCAGGGAGGAATAAGACCGGTATTAGTAATACAAAACAATATGGGAAATAAATATAGCCCAACAGTAATTGTTTCTGCAATTACATCACAATTAAATAAAAATAAATTACCAACTCACATAGAATTAGATTCGGAAGAGTTTGGGTTAAAAGCGGATTCTGTTGTGCTTACAGAACAAATAAGAACAATAGATAAAAGTAGACTTAAAGAAAAAATAGGACATATAGATGATAATTTAGTAATGAATAAAATAAATAGTGCATTAGGAGTTAGCTTCGGATTAGAATAAAAAAGATGGTTTTAAAGCCATCTTTTTTATTCTTTACTTGATTTCTTTTTATCATCTTTTAAAACTTCTTTTATTGAACCTAAACTTGAAAGAGCACTTGTTGCTTCAAAAGGTATAAATACTTTATTTGCTTCACCTTTTGCAACTTCTTTTAATGTTTCTAAAGATTTTAATTTTACTAGTGTTTCATCAGGTTCTGATTTCATCATTGATGAATAAACCATTTCAATTTCTTTTGCTTTTGCTGAAGCAACTTCTTTTATAGCTTCTGCTTCACCGGCTGCACGTCTAATTCTTGATTCTTTATCAGCTTCTGCTTCTAATATAGCAGCTTCTTTTTTACCTTCTGCTATTGTGATAGCAGCTTGTTTTTCACCTTCTGCTTGTAAAATAGCAGCTCTTTTATTTCTTTCTGCATTCATTTGTTTTTCCATTGCATCTTTAATATCTTCTGGTGGTCTAATATCTTTAATTTCAACACGATTTACTTTACATCCCCATTTATCTGTTGCTTCGTCAAGAGTAATTCTTAATTGATTGTTAATCATATCTCTTGAACTAAATGTTGAGTCTAAATTCATTTTACCTACTATATCACGGATAGTAGTTTGAGCTAAATACTCAATACCTCTTTTTAAAGATTGAATTTCATATACTGCTTTTGCAGGATCTGTAATTTGATAGAAAACAACAGTATCTATTGTTATAGTAACGTTATCTTCTGTAATAACACCTTGTGGTGGAATATCCATTGTTTGTTCTTTTAAGCTTACTACACTTCTTACTTTATCAACAAATGGAATTATTATTGTAAGACCAGCATCTGCAACTTTATGAAATTTTCCTAATCTTTCAATAATGTAAACTTCAGATTGTCTAACAACCTTAATTGATTTTACTGCTACAATTACTACTATAGCTAAAATTATAAGTAAAAAATATGCCATTATGAAAACCTCCTATAATTAATTTAAATTTGAAGAATCAACTTTTGGAGTTACAATAACTTTTACTCCATCAATTCTTAAAACTTCAACTTCAGTACCTTCTGGTAATTGAATATTTTGTTCACATTTTGCAGACCAAACTTCATTGCCAACTTTTACTAATCCAACATCTATTGGGGAATTAATAGCTTTGGTAACAATTCCTGTTTTGTTAAGTATTGAATATTGATTTGTTGGTACCGTCTTAGTTGAAAAACATTTATCTGCAAGTGGTTTTGTAAGCGGAATTAAAATAGCGGATATAACAACAAATACACCTGTTTGAAGTAAAACATTTGATGTAAAAAAACTTACAATCATTGCTATAAGAGCTCCAATACCTAGCCAAAAAATTAAAAAACCAACAGTAGCAATTTCAATTAAAAAGAATACTGCAGAAGCAATTAGCCAAATATACCACATAAAAAACCTCCTTACGAACAATATACTATAACATTATAATATATAAATTTACAAAAATAAATATATTTTATCAAATATTTTAGAATTTAGGAAATAATATGTTATTTAGAACTGGTATTTTCCAAAAAGCAAGTATTATTATACTAGCAATTATAAGAGTCAAAAGGATTATTAGCAAATCTTTTCTACGTTCTTCTTTAGGTTTTTTTGTTTCATTATATAAAACTGTTCCTAGAGATTTTAATAATTCCTTAAATGGTGGTAAATCATTAACAACTGAATTTAAAAACATATTTTTTTTCTTTTTACGTTTAAAGAATGAACCTGAATTACTGTTGGTTGCAGCACTGTTTTTTAAGGAATCTACTTCTTGTTTTAATTTTTGATTCTCTTCATATAAATTGTTGTATTGTTTTAACACACTAGATCCAATACCGATTTTTAAATTATATTGGCTTCTTAAATTTGGATCTGATAAAACGTAATATGCTTCTGAGATTTCTTTAAATTTTTGTTCTGCAAGTTTAATATTTCCATTAGAATTTAAATCAGGGTGATATTTTTTTGCAAGCACTTTATATGAATGTTCGATTAACTCTTGAGATGCATATTCATTTATTTCTAAAATTTCATAATAATTTTTCATAATAAAAACTCCTTATAAAAACAATATATCATAATTTGTAAATATATAAAAGAGAAAATAAAAAAATATGTTTCTTTTTTTTAAATAATATAATATAATACAGTAAGTTAAAGGGATAGTTAGAAACAATGAAGAAAGGAGTAAAATATTAAAGCGCCAGGACAATATAATATTGTTAACGAGGATTAGAATTTATCGAAAAATTCGGCGGATAATTCTATGGCATTATAAGTTTGTCATTAAATATTATACAAAAACTAATAGTGATATTAGAACAAAAATAATATATAACTTTGGACTATTACTTTTAACTCTAATATAAAGGAGGAAAAATATGTGTGGCATTGTAGGTTACATAGGTAATAAAAAAGCAAGTCCAATTTTAATAAATGGACTATTAAGATTAGAATACAGAGGATATGACTCTGCTGGTATTGCAACAATGGAAGAGAATCAAATTGTTGTAATGAAAAATAAAGGAAGAGTAAATAATTTAAATCAATTAGCAGGAATAAATGATTTAAAAGGAACATTAGGAATTGCACATACCAGATGGGCAACACACGGAAAACCATCAAACGAAAATTCACATCCACAAACAGATAATAGTAATGAGTTTGCAGTTGTACATAATGGAATTATAGAAAATTATCATGAATTAAGAGAATTTTTAAAAGAAAATGGATATTATTTTGTATCTCAAACAGATACAGAGGTTATACCAAATTTAATAGATTATTATTATAAAAAAGAGAATAATTTATTAAAGGCTGTATCAATGACATGCAAAGATTTAAAGGGAAGTTTTGCTTTAGAAATATTGTCTAAATATGAACCAGATAAAATGATAGTTACAAGAAAAGATAGTCCACTTGTAATAGGAAAGGGAAATGGAGAAAATTATATAGCATCTGATATTCCTGCAATATTATCATATACAAAGGATTTTTATTTTCTAGATGATAATGAAATTGTAGAACTAACAAACAAGGATGTTAAATTTTACAATTTAGATTTAGAACCAATATCCAAACAAATTAAGGTTATAGACTGGGGAACAAGTTCTGCAGAAAAAGATGGATATGATGATTTTATGTTAAAGGAAATAAACGAACAACCAAGTGCAATAAGAGGTACAATAGGAGCTAAATTAGACAATGGAAATATTGAATTTGAAAATTTGAATTTTAATAAGGAATATTTAGAAAGTATAAAAAAAATATATATTGTTGCATGTGGTACTGCAATGCATGCTGGACTTGTAGCAAAAACACTTTTTGAAAAAATGTGTAAAATACCTACAGAAGTGGATATAGCTTCTGAATTTAGATATAGAGAACCATTAATAGATGAAAAGACTTTATGTATTTATATTAGTCAATCTGGTGAAACAGCAGATACAATAGCTGCCTTAAAGTTAGCAAAACAAAATAATGCTAAAACAATTGCGATTTCAAATGTAATAGGTAGTTCAATAACAAGAGAAGCAGATTATTCTATATATACACATGCAGGACCTGAAATTGCTGTTGCATCAACTAAAGCATATACATCACAAGTAGTATTATTAAGTGTTTTGGGAATTTATTTTGCAGAAATTTTAGAAAGAGTTTATAATCAAGAAATAGATGAACTAAAACAAGAAATTTTAAATTTACCTTCTAAAATTGAAGAAACATTAAAATGTTGTAAAGATATTAAGAAGTTTGCAAACAAAGTATATAAAGAAACAGATATGTTTTTCTTAGGCAGAGGAACAGATTATGCAGTATGTTTAGAGGGATCATTGAAATTAAAAGAAATATCATATATACATTCAGAGGGATATGCATCTGGTGAATTAAAGCATGGACCAATTGCGCTAATAGAAAACGGTGTAACAGTTATATCTGTAATTACAAATAGTAATTTAGTAGATAAAACTATTAGTAATGTTCAAGAGGTTATAACAAGAGGAGCAAAGGTACTAGCAATTACAAGCGAAAATTTAGGAGATTTAGGTTTTGATACTGTTATAAAAATTCCAAAAACCAATAAATTAATTTCACCAATATTAAGTGTAATTCCTTTACAGTTTTTAGCATATTATATTTCAAAAGAAAAAGGATTAGATGTTGATAAACCAAGAAATTTAGCAAAATCTGTTACAGTTGAATAAAAATTAAATGGGGACATTGCTTTTTTGCAATGTCCCCATTGACAAATAAATATCTTATGGTAAAATAACAATAGAAAATTTGTTTGGAGGTAAACATGTTTGCATATATAAAAGGAAGTTTAGAACAAAAATCAAGTAATTTTGTTATTATAGATGTAACTGGGATTGGATATAAAATTTTTATGCCATCTAGTTATATAGAAAATTTAGGAGAAATAGGAGATACTATAAAAGTATATACTTATTATTATGTAAGAGAAGATAATATAAGTTTGTATGGTTTTAATTCAAATGAGCAATTAAGATTGTTTGAATTACTAATTTCTGTAAGTGGAGTTGGGGCTAAATCGGCAATAACAATGCTATCTGAAATATCTCCATCAAGTTTTGCAATGGCTGTTATTTCAAATGATGTATCAAATTTAACAAAAATTCCTGGTATTGGTAAAAAAACAGCAGAAAGAATTATATTGGAATTAAAAGATAAATTAAAAACAGAACAAGCAATAGAAAAATATGAAGATTTGAAAACACAAATTATAAAAGATAATAAAGTAGATGAAGCAATTTCAGCATTACAAGTATTAGGATATACTAGAAAAGAAATTGAAAAAGTATTTGAAGTAATAGATATAAAGAAGCTAGAATTAGAGGAAATAATAAAACAATCATTAAAATATTTATCAAGATAATAAGAAAGGGCAAATAATATGAGCTTAAATTTAAATATACCTTTAGCACATCGTGTGAGACCTAAAACATTAGAAGATTTTGTTGGACAAGATGAGATTTTAGGTAAAGATAAAATTTTATATAGAACAATTAAAGCTGATAGATTATCAAGTATAATTTTGTGGGGACCAACAGGGTCACGGAAAAACTTCATTAGCTAAAGTTATAAGCCAAACAACAAAGTATAAGTTTATCAAATTAAATGCAGTAACAAGTGGAGTTGGTGATATTAAAAATGCAATTCAAGATGCAAAAAATGTTTTAATGAATCCATCAGGAAAATGTATTTTATTTATTGATGAAATACATAGATTTAATAAATTACAGCAAGATGCATTACTTCCATTTGTAGAAGATGGTACAGTAATATTAATTGGAGCTACAACAGAAAATCCATATTTTGAAGTAAACAGAGCGTTAATCTCAAGATCTATGGTTTTTAAACTAAAGCCACTTGATAAAAATGAAATATTTAAAATATTAAAAAATGCAATTGTTAATCCAGAAGGGTTAGCAACATATAATATAAACATTGAAGATAATACATTAATGAAAATTGCTGAATATTCAAATGGGGATGTTAGAACAGCATTAAATTGCTTAGAAGTTGCTGTTTTAACAACACCAGTAGATGGTAATGGAGTTATAAATATTACAAATGAAATAGCAGCAGAGTGCATAGGAAAAAAGAAAGCTATGTTCGATAAATCACGGAGATAGTCATTATGATAACATAAGTGCATTTATAAAATCAATGAGAGGCAGTGATCCTGATGCAACAGTTTTTTATTTAGCAAGAGCAATAGAAGGTGGAGAAGATCCTATGTTTTTGGCCAGAAGAATAGTCATATGTGCTTCTGAAGATGTTGGACTTGCAAATCCTAATGCATTAGTCGTTGCAAATAGTGCAATGCAAGCAGTTGCAAGTATTGGGATGCCAGAAGCAAGAATTGTTTTATCAGAAGCGTCATTATATGTGGCAAATTCTCCAAAATCAAATTGTGCATATTTAGCAATAAATAGAGCATTGGAGGATGTAACAACAAAAGATACAGGAGAGATACCAATGCATATTAGAAATGCATCAGCAAAACGGAATGAAAGATTTTGGCTATGGTGTAGGGTACAAATATCCACATGATTATCCAAATCATCAGGTAAAACAACAATATTTACCAGACAAAATGATTGGTACAAAATATTATATAAAAGATGAAACAATAAAATAAAACCACTATTTTAATAGTGGTTTTTACTGTCAGTATAAATTTATTTATTATTATCAGGTATATATTCTAACAAGTCAGAAATTTCACAATCAAATGCTTTACAAATATTGTTTAACTGTTTAATATCAATTCTTTTAATTTCTTCATAATACATTTTAGAAATCGTTGCAGGACGAATTCCAGTTAATTCAGATAAGGCCTTTTGAGTCATTTTATGTTTTCCTAATAAATCAGATAATTTAATTTTAATCATTTTCAATCACCTTTTAATTATTTTGTAACATTTTATCATTTTTTGACATAAGTCAACACGGAACTAAATTAATATAACGTTAAACGTAATAAAAAGTTGCTTAACAGTAAGAATACTGATATAATGACACTATAAGTCATAAAAATATTACATGGAGGAATAATAATGGTCTTAAATACAAATAATAAAAAAATGAATATAAACAATGAGTGGAAAAATAAAAATAAAGAATATTTAAAAGAATTACAAAGTTTTTTAGATAAAGCGGATAATATTGAAAATGAAAAATTAAAAAGGGATATTATAATTCAAATGTTGAAATGTGATAAACAATTAACATTAATTGCAGAACAACAATTTAATAAATATTATAATTTAGGTTATGATAAAGCAAAAGGAGAATAAATGATTTTTTTAGAAGCAACTATTGGAATCTGCGCAGGATTTATTAGTGGTATGTTTGCTGCAGGTGGTGGAATGTTGGTTGTACCTGCTTTAATGTATATATTTAAACAAGAGGCTACAGTTTCAAGAGCAACTTCTATATATGCAATTTTGCCAATGGTTATTACTAGTGGTTTGTTTTATTTTACCAATAATTATATAGATTGGAAAATTAGTATAGAATGTGCTATTGGTGGAATAATTGGTGGATTTATTGGAGCTAAATTATTAAAAAAAATGTCAGATAATTTTTTAAGGATAATATTTATAATTTTTTTAATATATGTTTCATTAAAAATGATAATTTAGAATGGAGATTAAATGTTAAAAATCTTAACAGGATTTATTTCAGGAATAATAAGTGGAACAGGAATGCGGTGGAGGAACTATATTAATATTAGTTCTTTCTTTATTTTTACGGTATAGAACAGCATACTGCTCAAGCGACAAACTTAATTTTTTTTATACCAACATCAATTAGTGCGATTATTGTTTCTAAAAAAGAAAAATTAATAAATTGGAAAATTGGAACAACAATAGCAACTTTTGGAACAATAGGAGCTATAATTGGTGCAAAAATTTCAATGAATATTGATGTAAAAGTATTAAAAAAATATTTTGGAATTTTTTTATTATTAATAGCAATTTATGAGATATATTTATTAATATATGAGTATAAAAAGAATAAAAAAAAGCATAATAAAATAAAATGAAAAGTTAAAGTAAGGAGGATTTTTATTATGAAATTTGTAAAAGGAATGGTGCTTGGAACTATGCTTACAGCAGGCGTTGCAATGATGTATAGTGAAGGAATTATGGATCCCAAAAAAATAATGAAGAAAGGCAAAAAGTTTGCAAAAAAAATTGGAATGATATAAGTGATTTTAGAGTTGATTTAGTATTTAAATTAACTCTTTTTTTTTTATTTGTACTATGTTATAATTTTAATGACAATTGTAATTAAGATTTGAAAGTGGACTTATATAGACAAATAAAAATTATTGTATTGTTGTTGAGAGTTAATTGGATGGATAGAAAAAATATAAGGATGATTAAAGGAGTATTTTTTTATGAGGAAAAATATAGCAATAATTGGTAGT